>JAIBAQ010000096.1 GCA_019695095.1 Candidatus Hydrogenedentota bacterium | reverse complement strand
ATTTCTATGCACTGGAATCCCAAGCACCAAGATAAGGATAGGCAGTGCCGCTATACGGACCGGGAATATGCTCACTCACGCGACCGGTCGTGCGCTATCCGCGCGCCCGAACCCAAATTGCGCTTATTGCCTCTTGAGAACGAATTCGGGACTTCCATAGAGCAAGTAGTTTGCCCAGTCTTTCATGCCTTTTTGCCGCAACAGTTGGCGACCTCCCAGCAGCGCTCTGCCAATTGTCTCGCCGTCAAGCAGAGATTTGTAGAAGTATCCCGCGAATGCCTCGGCCCCCGCGTCGCTCACGGGCCAGTAAGTGCCCATCAAGTTTGCGACGCCGCCTCGCATGAAAGCCTCGGCCAGTCCGACGGCGACCTCCAATCGCTGGGCCGCGCGGCCTGCAGGGGAATTCGCCGCCTTGACGTCTTGCGTTGTGTACCCCACCGCTTTACGGACGCGGCCCGACTCGCATGCGTTGAAGAACACCAGACTTGGAAGGTTGGAGAGTTCCGCCAAGTCTGCACCGGTCAGAGGAGTCCCTTCGGCACAGACGATGCCGCTTCGGCTTGGATGCTGCGAGTTGAAGAAGGCGTGTCCCGCGTAGTGAATTGCATCGTATTTCCCTGAACCGAACTCCTTAAGGAGGGCCTCTCGCGTTGCATCTTTGCCATGCAGCATGTCGATCTTGCAGGACCGAACGCCTCCGAATAGCTCGCGAATGCGTTTACCTTCCTTTTCTGCGCCCTGAAGATCGAGAGTTGGATTCACGACGAGCAACAGGTTCAACACGCCGTCGTCAATACGGGATTCAAGCCACTTTGCTACGGAGAGATTGTCCGCGGTGTATTTGCGGATCAGGCCCTGTTCCGTTGCAGGATGCCAGGGAGGAGAGGATTTGAGCGCCATGGTTTCCCACGGAACGCGCGACATATACGCGTCGTGGACAACCACGAGCGGATGCCCCTTCTGTGTGGCAAGGACATCGCGAAGATCCGATGACAACACCAATTCGGCCAGCGTCGAACCGACGATGGAGTAGTCGGAACCGCTTACGTTCTTCAAACGAGCGAGCATGCGATCGAGATCGCTTGCTGAACACGGCTGCACGCCCGTGATTACCGTTGACTTGCCGCTGGCCGTCAAAACCGACGCGCGTACGGTGAATTCCTTCTCATCCTCCGAGACTCCTTCTTTGTGGACGAGCAGGTACGCGCACGGCGGAGCGCTGGGCGTTTTGCGTTCCGCTTGCGTTATCACCATAGGCGGTAGCGGCGCGCATTCATCAAACGTTATCTCGATGTCCTTCGACAGCGAGGTGCTCGACAAGCGAATCATCTCCGCCTTGATGCGGCGGTACTTGGCGGGGTCCATCTCGCAGATGACCAAGCGGCGGAAGGAACGGTCCGTGTCCGCGTCCAGCAAACCGCGCACGAGTCCGGTAAGCAGACTCTTAAGCGCGATGGTTGGGTCCTCACCCGAACCGGCGCCGAGCAGGACTGTCGCGAATTCTTCCACGCGCGCGCGAACAAAGGCCCGCACTAAGTTCTCCGATGCGAGTTCCAGGACCTTCGGATTGACACTACCGAAATCACCCAGGCCTACGAATGTCACAAAATCAGGTACGAGTCGATGGCGCCCGGTGGGTGTGATAAAGACTTCACCGGCGTTGCCGGAGAACATACGCCGTTGCGTGAGTTCGGTGATTGCGCCGTTCATCCGTTCGTCGATGGCTGCGGCGGGACCCGTAGGGGCCACGTTTCGGAACAAGCCCAATGCAATGGCGCGCGCGTCCGCGTCTGCAATGTTGCCGTGACAAAAACGGACTTCCAATCGATGCCCGGGTCTGCGGCCTACGACAACCCCCTCCAAGGTGTGGCTGTAATTACCAGCCTCAGGCTCCGTCGCGTCTGTCGCAGTTGCCGTATCGCCGGGAGATCGGAGAGGACCCACAAAACCCTCCAATAGATACCGCATTTCCTGTTTGCTCAGAATGCCTTCGCGACTGCGATGATACGGCAGGCTGCGCATCTCCGATTCCGATTTGGTGTAGGGGTCTTTGGTCAAGTCGAGGGTGGCCGGGTCCAGCGGGAACCCGTTCGTTTCTCCTTTCTCCAGGATATCCAGCACTCCGGCGATAACGCCCCCGTGCAACGGCATGCTCATGTGCTCGGCATCCGTGTAGTAGGTTCGGACTCCGGGCAATAGCGCGAATGCCAAGGGCACCGTGCTGTCGCCTGCTTTGGTGTACGTGAACGTGAAGCCGCCGTTCTTGCGCTTTACTTCTGTCACGGTCGTCGAGTTGATCCCCGCAACCATGACCATGTTCGGCGACGCGCCAGCCAGCTTTGTATGCGCGGAAGGGGCGCTTGCGAGGACTTGGGGAACCGGGCGCAGACCGTCGTCCGGCCAGACGTTGATATCGTAGAAGTCGGGGTCAGTCCCGCCAGGAGGAAATGGAAGCATCTGAATGAGCCCAGGGAAGGTATTGAAGATCTCGGAGGCCAGCTCTTTCGCCGTGTCGCGAACATCGAGCGCGGCGACTTTCTTGACCATTTCATTGACGGCCCGCAGCGCCAACACCGGCGCAAACGATCCAAAGTTGGGCGTGCCGAGCATGATCAACTGCTTCACCCTGGAGCCTTGGCCGATGGCCGATCGAGCGACCAGCCCGCCCATGCTGTGAGCCACCAAGCTAACGCCTTCACCGCCTTCATCGGCGATACGTTGCCTGAGTTCTTTTCCCAGGAGCGTGATGTCCTTTCGCCAGTCGAATGGATGGTACTCGGCATCGTAGCCCGCGATCTTCAGCCGGAGTTTCAGCTTTAGATAGACGAGCTGGATAACTCCAAGAGCCTGAAAGGCCTTTCCCTGTTCGGGAAGTCGTAATTGACGCAATCGCCCAATCGCAATACTGACGGGGTCAATCCAGTAGACATCGTTGAACAACCCCAATCGTTTCAGCCCGATGGTGGAACCCATGATTCCGGGCAGGATGAGCACCTTGGGACCGCCTCGCAGCGGGCGGCTCTCCGCCTCGCGCATAAGTGAGCACAGTTCGGCATACGACTCCGAACCAAAGTAATCCATGAGCAGACTCTCGTGGGACCCGGTCCTGATGGCATGCTCGATTTTGGCGGCGTCCATGGAATACTCGGAATGGCGATGCGATTCGGCTCGTGTTGTGGTCAGGGTGCGTTTCTTGGGGGCCACAGGTCGGTTTCTCTTCGAGGCGGACTGGGTCGGCTTCTTTTTCTTGGCCATTGCTCAGCTCCCGGATTTGTTGGATATGCAGCGACGTGGATCGCATGCACGCTTGGCTCAGAACAAATGGGATAACGCACTCGCGCGGCGGAGGACTCTGTAGGACACCAGAAGTCTATGAAAGCCCCGCGCTTTTCCGCAGCTACCGTCTTACTATACGATTGTGGATGGCGCTTGGCAAGGAAGAGAGGATCTCAATGACGGCCGAGCATCTGTGCGCAATAGAAGCGAAACAAGTACCTGTGGACTTAGGTTGAGATTGAGATGGCGAATTCCTGGCTGACAACGGCAAGGAGGAGATTGCCGGATTTGCAGTGGGGGATCGTGTTGATTGTGTTCACATGATGCAACCGAGTTATCGGTCGTCGAAATCAAGTTCGTAACGGAATCAGGCTCGTGGCCACTCAAACAAAACATGGCGGGAGACTACCCGTCTTCGAGTTCATTTGATGCCCAGAAACTTCAGGATGTGGCGAGCGAGTTTGTCTTCGATTTCGTTGTGCCTTGGCACTGGTTGCTTGAGGCCATTTGCCGGATTGAGGTAGAGGTCGTGTCATCCTCCGTGACGAATCAATGTACAACCTTCGGCTTCAAGTCTGGCCACGAGATCGCGCCTTTTCACAGCGCTATCTCTCTCACCTCGTAACCGGCGGGCACGTCCTCCAGGACCATTAGGCGGTATGCGTCTCGGATGTTCTCCTCCAACTCTTCGATTGACTCGCCTTGAGTCATAATCTCTGGATGTTCGAGGAGCTTACCAAGCCAGAAGTCTCCTTCTCTCCAATAGACAAGATTCAACGTTTGCATGGAGTCAGACCTCACGACGGGATCACAATGTTGAGTTGGCGTAACGCGCACGAATTATACCATTTGCACGCGAATGATATTCAGTGAATGTCTCAGTTCGTAGGCTTTATGCCCCGGTTCTTAGGTGCATGCTCTTCAGGCGGCTGAGCTGCAACAGGCCGTACTTCGAGAGGCTGCAACCGCGCCCCGTGTCTTTGACGCCGGTCCACGGGAGACCGGGGTCGCAGAAGTCGCAACGGTTCATGAAGAAGGTGCCGGTCTCGACCTGTTCGCCAACGCGGACAGCGCGTTCGAAATCCTTGGTCCAGATGGACGCAGTCAGGCCGTATTCGCTGTCGTTCATGTAGCGGATTGCTTCTTCATCGCTGGATACGGGGATGAGCCCGATGACAGGCCCGAAGCTTTCTTCCTGGATCAAGGAACAGCTCTGCGGCGCGTCGGCAACGACGGCGGGCGCGCTGAACCACCCTTTCGCCGGGCGGGCGAATTCCTTGGGATCGACCACGAGCTTGCCGCCCGCTTTCACGGCATCGGCGACTTGCTTCTCCAGAAAAGCTGGGGCTGACTTCGAGGCAAGGGGTCCGATCGACGTGGCTGCGTCGGCAGGGTCACCGAGGACGTACTTGCGCGTTAGCTCCACGTAGGCTTCCACGAAGTCCTTATAGATCGACTTGTCGATGTAGACACGCTCGATGGCGCAGCACGACTGCCCCGCGTTGTAGAACGCGCCGTCCACGCAATTTTCGACGGCATTGTTGAAGTCGGCATCCGCGCAGACGTAGGCAGGGTCTTTGCCGCCCAGTTCCAGACCGATATTGATGAAACGGTCCACCGCGCCGTGTACGACTTCGTGTCCACCCTTCGTCGAGCCGGTAAATGAAACGTAATCGATCATCGGATGCTTGATAAAGGCGTCCGTGACCGCGTGGTCGGCGATGACGTGTTGAACCAGATTGTCGGGTGCACCGGCCTTCGCAAAGGCGTCGGCAAACGCCTTGCCACAGAGCGGCGTTTTGCTCGAATGCTTGAGGATGACGGCGTTGCCCGCGAGGAGCGACGGCACGACGACGTTCACGGCGATGAGCAGGGGGTAGTTCCATGCAGCGATGTCGAACACGACGCCAAGAGGCTCGTGCCGGATATACCGGGTGAAACCCTTTTGTTCGGGAACGGGCTCATCGGCCAGCGTCTCGGGCGCGATGCCTATCATATACTCAGCGCGCTCGGCCATCCGGTTGACTTCGCCCTTGGCCTGCGACACGGGCTTGCCCATCTGTGCCGAGACATCCGCCGCAATCTGATCGCCCATGGATTTGAAGGCCTCGATGAACTTGCGGCACAGCGCCACACGCTCGTCCATCGTCGAAGTGCGCCAGCCTTCAAACGCGGCACGCGCCTTCTTGACGGTGGTATCGACCTCGCTTGCGGCCAACATGGGCAGACGAAGGATCACCGACTCGGTAAACGGGTTGACAACTTGAAGCTCACTCGTACTGGACATGGGATTTCCCCCTTGCATTGGTCAGTTCATCAGGCGACTACGAAGATAAGGCCAAGTGGCGAGCGCGCATTATACCTGGAATGGTGGCGCAAGGCACATGGTTCTCCTTCGTGACGTTATCGTCCGCCGCCGGCACAGGCGCAGGCGCACGCGCATCCCGCGCAAGCGCAGCCGCCTCCACCTCCTCTGCCACCGCCACTGGAGGCCATCGCCTTGAGGACCTCGCCGGTGAACCGGTCAATCCCGGAAAGGTCGACGCTCGGGCCAGGGGCTTTCGAAAACGCATCCAGACTGCCCACCAGTTTGGTCGACACATTCTCGAAACGGCCCGTGATGGCGCTTGCAACGTCGCCAAACGAAGCACCTGGTGCGGTCGTGGGCGTAGGAATGTTCATGCCGCCGCCCGAGAACGGTTGTGAGGGAATGTGTGTGCGGCCGTACCACCACGTCGGACGATACGGACGCTCGTGGTCCCAATCACGGAATGGGCGTTCCCAGTCCTTGTCGATCATAAGCCAACCGAGATGTTCGTCGACCTTCTCGTAGCGCGATTCGTAGGAGGCTTCGGCTTTGACCTGTTGCCACGCCCGAGAGACTATCTGTTGGTAATACTCCCGAGTGGCGTCCAGGTCGAATCCTTTCATTGATTTGGATACACGTTCTATCAGGGCGTCGAACGGATCGTCCAATTTCAATTGGTCGATGGGCTTCTTCTCACCCTTTGCAAAAGCCTTGATGAAGGCCGGTTCGTACGGCCAGATTTTAACTTTCGTTTTGTCTGGGAGTTCCCACGTGGTGGTGGAACTTTCTTTGCCAACCACATCCAGTGACAAGGGATCCTCGCTCACGACATGAACAATGCCCTTTTTGACAAGCCCGAACACAATCATGGTCAGGACCTTGTTAAGTGGCGCTTCGAGCAGCACCGCCGCTTCTACCGCCGTAAAACCTCTCTTGATGCCACCGCCCTCCCGGCACAATACCGCCGGGAAATAGCGCTTTCGTTTGCGCCGGAACAGCAGCCAAATCAGAAGGCAGAAGAGCGCGACAAAAGGATACAGGCAAAGATGAAACTTGGAACTTTGCGACATGCCCGCAGCCATCGCTGCTACCACGAAAAACCACAGGCTTATCCCTGTGCCCCGGGTGATCATAAAGAAGGCGATGCTAAAGCAGACCGCCAACCCAATGCCGCTTCCGATGGCGACATTCGGATGAGCGTCGAGCCAACGCGCCATCAACCCGAAAAGGGAGTCTTTTCGTATGTTGGTGATGTATTTCTTGGGGAACGAGAGCCCGACTTCGTTAGGGATGGTGAACCAGACGTCGCGTACCCACGCAACGGACACAAATTGCTCGCCTTCCATCACGCCCTTTAGGGAGAAGTCTTCGCCTTCGCGATGCCATTTAATCTGGTCCTTCACAGCGGGGTAGTCTGCTTCGGGAATGGGCAAGATGACTCGCAAGGTGAGTGATGTCATGCCTTGCACATACTCCGAACCAAACCACGTGGGCGTGAAGCGGAACGAAGCCAAGTCCGGATCGGTTATGTCCTGCCAGACCATCTGGGTCTCGCGTGCCTCAAACTCGAGCACACCGGATCTCCCGGGGGCAATCACCCAAGGGGCGAGGTGGATCTCATAACCGCAACCGCGTGGTTTCAAGTACTCCGAGATGCGAATGTTGCTCACGTCGAGGTCTTTACCGTCGATTCTCGCCCATCCGGGTGTGTGGGGAGCGAGGTTCGGCATGCCGATGTCGACCACGTCGATAGGATGTGCGCCTTGCGCACACTCGAACGTTAGTTTGTAGTAGATGCGCGCAGAACCGTCGGTCTCGATGTTCACCGTTACTTCTGCCGAAGGCACGGAGAACAAGTATTCCTGCGCAAGGGCAATGGGGGAGAGGACGGCAATCGCGAGGATGAGCAAGATCGGTAGTCGTCTCATGGCTTACCCCTCCGATGCACTGTCAGTGCAGATGAACTTGTCGCCGCCGCTCAACGGGCAACCACCGCCGCACACTTCCAGGTCGGGACACTCTTCGCAGTCTTCGGGCAACTCTGTCCGGTTGCGAATCGCCAGGAAGAGCGGACTTTCCCAGATCGTTTTCCAGTCGTCTTTCAGCATGTTGCCGGCGGGTTTGTAGTAACTCTGACACGGCAACACGCTGCCATCGGGTTCGATGCAGATGTTGTATTCGGCGGCCGTACACCGCTTGAACCCAACACCGAGTTGCGCGGGGTTGAGCAGGCAATAGTGAGTAGGGCTATACCAGATGAACCGAAGCCCCAATTCCTCCGCCTTATCCGTGACGAGACCCAGGATGGGTTCGAGCCCCGCTTCGTCGATCCCCAGTTTAGACCCCGGAGCGCGCCCCGTATTGATGATTGAGTTCATTGCGAATTGCCGCACGCCCAGGTCTTTCAGGAATTGCAGGGTCTCATCCACGGTGTCCACGTTCAGCGAACACAAGGTGGTGTTGGTGACGAGATAGATGTCTTCCGCAATCGCGTTGCGAATGCCTTCCACCGTTTCTTTCCACGCGCCCGGGGCGTTCACCATTTCATCGTGGACCTTCTCGTCGCTGCTCTCGATTGTGATCTGGACGTGATCGAGGCCCGCATCGCACAGCCGTTTTGTGAACGCGCGGTCGCAGAGCTTGCGCCCGTTGGTGAGCAGACCCGTGATCATGCCGATGTCTTCTGCGCGCTCGATCAAGGAAACCAGGTGCGGGCTCACCGTTGCCTCGCCCCCTGTGAAGCACACGTGCGGCACGCCCACGGCCCAAAGGCGGTCCATGACGGTCCGCCACTCATCCAGCGTTAGTGGCGTCACATCTTCCGGCTTTCGAGCGACGTAGCAGTGTTTGCAGTCGTCATTGCAGGCGTATGTGAGTGCAAGGTCGGCGCGATACGGAGCGGACGGCTTGCGCGCAAACGGTGGAATCGACATGGCATCCACATCGAAAATGGGACACGCGTCCTGCGTTGTTTCGATGCGCTTTACAGCGTCCATGACGCGGTCATAGTCTTTGGCAATGTCTTCGCGACGGGCGCGGTACACCCGGCGTGCTTCGGCGATGGCGGCATCTTTGCTCTTGCCGTCGAGTACCAGCTTCATGAGCATGAGTGCTGTTTCGTTGAGATGAATGACGCCCGATGCATTGACAGAGAGCAACCCGGTGCCGTCCGGGTCGACGCGCAAGTGGAGGCGCATTTGCCTGTCAGCCAGCTCGCGGCGATAGTGATAGACACCCGGTTCCACGCTTTTCGCAGGCGCAAGGATAGCTCGCCAATCCAACCCTAGTCTTACCATTTCGGCGCCTCCTCGAGTTGATACTGCGAGTTGCAGAATGGGCATTTCACGAAGACCGCTCCCGCCGCAACCGACACGCTCTTGGCATCCAGCGTGGCTCCGCAACTCTTACAGGTGAGATGCTCCAGTTGTACGTCTCCGGAGAGGTCGATCTTCTGAGTGAGTTCCACCTTGGTCTCGGGAACCTTCATGCGAATGAAATAGAGAACCGCCAGACCGGACGCCACGAGAATTCCGCCGAGGACCCAACGTTGCCAGATCCCGGTTGCGGCAGCGGCCGTGCAGAACAGTACTCCAAAAAGAATGAGGAACACCCCGAACGCGTAGCCTGCGAGCTTCATGGTCAACCCCCTTGTGAGAGAATTATCACCTTGCGGAACCAGATGCGCAAGTCAGTTGCTCTCAGGTTTTTTGCGACGGGAGAAGCATGAATTCGATTGACCTTTCGCATTCCGAGCGGCTAAGTTGCTCTGAGCCAAGTATCGCGTCTTGAGTCGAGTTCTCCACATCACATTCGATTCGCAATGCGGGAAAGGGGTTTACCGGAATGTTCTCAATCGGCCGACGGGGATTCCTGGCCGCCGGGGGAGCCGGCCTTGCTACCGCTCTCCTGAGTGTTCGCGGGCATGCCGTGGAATCGCGGAGACCAAACATCGTTGTGATCCTCGTGGACGATCTTCGGCCTGATGGGTTGGCTGCCTTGGGGAATCCCGTCGTGAAGACCCCCCATTTCGATTCGTTGGTGACGAACGGTTGCGCCTTCCGGCGGGCCTATACGATGGGCTCCATGGTGGGCGCTGTCTGTCTGCCAAGCCGCACGATGCTTCTGACAGGACGGTCCCTGTTTCGTGCGGAGGACAAAGCCAGCGGTGTGGAGCCAGCCAGTTACACGTTTCCACGCGCCATGAAAGAGGCGGGCTATGCGACGCTGCACGCAGGCAAATTCGGCAATTCCCCCAAGCGAATTACTGACGAGTTCGACGAAACCTACGACCCCGGAAATGCTACTCAAGTCGTCGACAAAGTAACGGACTTCATCCGTCGCACGGCTTCAAGGGGTCCGATGTGTGTCTACATGGCAGGACACGAACCGCATGACCCGCAATATGCGCCGGAAGAATTCTACGCTCGCTACCGGGCGATGGACATTCCGCTGCCCAGGGCATTCGCCCCCTTTCATCCTTTTGACAACGGTGAAATGACGGTGCGCGACGAAATGACGTTGCCATTCCCGCGAACTCCCGAGGACATCCGCGGAAAGCTTGCCCGGTACTATGCATCAATTTCTTACCTTGACACCGAATTGGGCCGCGTGATTCAGACTTTAAAGGATACTAAGCAGTTCGACAACACGTACTTTGTGATCGCGGGTGATAATGGTTTGTCTCTAGGTGAACACGGACTCCTCGGCAAACAGAACCTTTATGAGTATGGGGGAATGCATGTCCCGTTGGTCATTTCAGGGCCAGGGATTTCCAGGCGAGAATCGAACGCCCTCGTGTACCTGATGGATGTATTCCCTACGGTCTGTGACTTGGCCCGCGCTTCAATCCCGGCCCAAGTGGAAGGACTTAGCTTGGCAAGCATCGTGCACGGAAGGGCAAGACGTGTTCGCACGCGCCTCTTCACCGCCTACGGCAAGGTTCAGCGGGCAGTCTCGGACGGTCGCTGGAAGCTCATTCGCTATCCCCGCATCCACAAGAACCAGATCTTTGATCTTGAAGCTGATCCGCATGAGATGAATGACCTTTCGGAACAGCCCGGCTACGCCAAGCGGGTGGATGCGATGTTAAAGGAACTTTCTGAACTGCAAAGCGAGTTTGGAGATCCCGTTCCACTACACGTTCCCAATCCGGGGCCCGCAGATTGGTCGCCCGGGCTGCTTACGCCGGAACAGCTTCGCTATCAGGCCGAGGAGACCGCGCGATGCGCGGGGACGGGCACGTAGGTCTTGACCCGGCGACTCCGGCGGCTTGTTCTGAAAACAACATTTCAGAAATCGGTTTCCTGTGCTAAAGTAGACTTCGGAGTGCGGCAGTCAATCAAGGGGGTGCCGTATCTTTGGGGGCGGTCTTCGTGCCCCCAATAGAGGCTAGCATGATTAGGGGAGACTCGAAATGGGCAAAATAGGTTTTGGCGTGAACATGGAGTTCGTCCGCCACGAGGACAAGAATTTCGAGTGGGGTGTCGAGAAAGCGGCTCAACTCGGGTATGAATATGTTGAGCCCATGGTACATCTGGGCAGGGAATTACTCAGCGAGGCTGGATATTTCCACAGCGTATCCATGTTTGACGACCCCTACCGCGTCCGGCGCGCTTGCGAGAAGGCGGGAATCAAGTTGTCCGGGTTATCCGCCCATTGCCCGCTCTGCAAGCCGGAGATCAGCACGGAGTATTTGAAGCAGGCGATTCGCTTTGCGGCGGAATGCGGCGCGCCCGTCATCAACACGGACGAAGGTCCCAAGCCCACGTGGACCACGGAAGAAGAAGATCATGTGCTGATGCGCTACGTGCTGCGCGAGGCCGCCAAGGTCGCGGAGCCGCGCAATATTCTTATTGGCATCGAACCGCACCAGCAGTACAGCAAGACTCCCGACGGTCTCGACCGCATCTCCAATCTGGTGCATTCGCCGATCATCGGCATCAACTTTGACACCGGCAACAGCTATCTCGCCGGACACGATCCGATCGCGTGGCTCGAGCGTGTCGCGCCGCGTCTCGTGCATCTGCACGCAAAGGATATCTCCGTGCAGCAGTCGGATGCGGAGCGGGGGAAGGTCACCGGAACGCCTGTAGGTTGCGCGTGTGGCGAGGGTGTAGTCGATTGGAAGGCGGTCATCGCGCTGTGCCGCAAAGCGCCACGGGACATTGTGCTCAGCGTGGAATGTGGGACGGTGGCGCAGGCGGAACGCAGTATCAACTATCTGAAAGGTCTGCTATGAGCGTGTTTCGGATTGCGATTGTCATGCTTCCTGGATTCATGATTTCGGCGCTCGCGGCCGCAGGTGGCTACGAGCGCGCCTTTCAAAACGACACTATGACAGTCTCGAAGGGCGGGAAGCCGCTGTTTGTGTACCGATTGGATAACGTGCCCTTTAAGCCCTATGTCCAGCAGTTGTATTCGCCAAACGGAGTGAACGTGTTGCGCGATGCGCCATCGGACCACCTCCATCACCATGCCCTCATGTTCGCGATTGCCGTCGATGACGTCGATTTCTGGGCAGAGACGCCAGAATGCGGCAAACAGATATTTGCCGGAGACGTGGAAAACGATGATCCGGGGAAGTACACCGGTTATTCGGCGTGCTATGACGCCCGTCTCAAGTGGATGAATGGAGAGCAGAAGGTGCTATTGGATGAGCGTCGGACGCTCTGGCCCCTGAACCTTGACGGCGTGAATGCTACGGCGATTCTGTGGCGTTCCAAACTGAGCGTTCCGGAAGGAACGGAGTCAGCGAAGTTGACGGGCCACCACTATTTCGGTCTAGGAATGCGATTTGTCGAGTCCATGGATCGTGTCGTGACGTTCATGAATTCGGAAGGCGCCGCAGGCGAAATTGTCCGAGGAGAAGAACGCAACACGCCAGCCCGTTGGTGCGCCTGCACCGGACCCATCGACGGCAAGCCTGTTACGGTTGCCATGTTCGATGCGCCGACAAATCCGCGGCATCCGGCCGTGTGGTTTACCATGCCGGTGTCGTTTGCGTACATGTCCGCGACGCTGAATCTGTACAAGGAACCAATGACGCTGTCGAAAGACGCGCCCCTCGATTTGAAGTACGGCGTTCTCGTGTGGGACGGAGCCGTGAGCAAGGAAGATATAGAAAGTGCCTATCAAATATGGTTGAAGGCGCTTGAGCGGTGAAAGGGAATTTGAAATCTCAGATTTGAGATTTCGGAATCGATTTCCAAGACCACAAATCGCCGGACGTTCGCGCTGATGAGTATTCTGCAATTGGAGGCAATCACTTTTCATAAGACTTGAACCTGTTTCTCCAATCCAAAATCGAAAATCGAAAATCCAAAATCGATAGGAGTTAGCCATGTCAACCGAAACCCCCAAGCGCCCCTCGTCTCTTTCCCGCCGTCAGTTTCTTCACACGGCAGCCGCCGCTACCGCCGCCGCCACCGTGTCCTCGCGTGCGCATGCGCAATCCAAGCCCGACGTGTTGCGGGTGGGTGTTATCGGATGCGGCGGACGCGGAAACGGTCATATGAAGACCCTGCGTTACATTCATGACAACGACAAATCCGTCGATATCGTGGCGGTGTGCGATACCTATCGTCCTCGTGGAATGAAGGCCGCCGAAGCGCAGAATGCCAAGTACTACATGGATCATCGCGAGCTTCTGGCCGATCCGAAGATCGACGCGGTATTCATCGCAACCCCCGACCACATTCACGGGTATCAGGCCATGGACGCAGTCAAAGCGGGTAAGGACGTTTACTGCGAGAAGCCCGTGACGCATTGGCGGCAGTTTGAACTGACCAAGGAATTGGCGAAGACCGTCAAAGAGAGCGGGCGGGTGTTCCAACTCGGGTCGCAGGGGATGTCCGATCCCGCTTGGCGTGAAATGCGTAAGCTTGTGCAGGATGGTCTTATCGGACAGCCTATTCACGCAGAGTGCGGCTATTTCCGCGTTGGCGATTGGGGCGAACGCGGCATGCCTATCGACGATCCCAATGCGAAGCCCGGTCCCGATCTTAATTGGGAAGCCTTCCTCGGCGATTCGCCAAAGCGGGACTTCGATGTCAGCCGTTACTTCCGCTGGCGCATGTACGAGGACTACGCGGGCGGACCATCAACAGACTTGTTCCCGCACTCGCTCACGCCGACGCTCTTTATTCTCGGCCTGACCATGCCTTCCATGGCGGTCGCCGCGGGAGGAAAGTGGCGCTACCAAGAACGTGAAGTGCCCGATACGTTCAACATGCTCATCGACTATCCCGAACAGGTCACCATTGCGGTGTTGGGAACGCAGGGCAACGACTACCAGAACACGAACGGCGGGCGTGGCGCCGGCGGACGAATCCCTGTCGTTCGTGGATGGGAAGGTACCATCACAGTGGATGGTCAGGAAATCGTCTTTACTCCGGCGGATGAATCGAAGAAGCAGGCTCAGAGATTCCCCTTCGAAGGCACGGAAGACATGGTGGCGTATTTTAAGCATTTCCTCGATTGCTGCCGGAAGCGCGAAACGGAAACGTGGAGTACGATGGAACACGCATATCACGTGCAGACCGCGCTTCAGATGGGGACATTGGCGCTTCGTGAGAGCAAAGTAGCGAAGTTCGATAAGGAGAAAGAGACGATCGTTCTCTGATCGGTGTTTGAAGAAGGCGCGTCATGAATATGGCGCGCCTTCGACGTATACAAAGGGAGGCTTGTCCCATGAAACGCATGGTATTCGGAGTGGCAGTGGCCCTCAGCGCTGCTTGGCTGGCGCATGCTGTTGGAGTGACGCTCGTAGCCCGGTGTTTCGAAAAGGCCACATTTGAGAACATATGGAAAGCACCGCTCGGTGAATGGCAGATCGTCGCGGATGTATTCACAGATCCCGCGGATGACAAGAAGCTCGGCTCCAAACCCGGCGACGGCGTGGCTGTGAACGGACCAAATGGCAAGACCAATCACCTTGTAACGAACAAGGAGTTTGGCGACGTCGATTTGACCGTCGATTTCATGGTTCCCAAAGGCTCGAATTCGGGCATTTACCTTCAGGGCCGCTATGAGATCCAAATCCTCGACAGTTTCGGTGTCGAGGCGCCGACGTATACGGACTGCGGCGGAATTTACCAGCGTTGGAAAGAAGACCCGGGCATCGACGATTCACAGCGCGGCTACGAGGGACATGCTCCGCTTTCGAACGCTTCCAAGAAGCCAGGAGAATGGCAGACTTTCCACATCATTTTCCGCGCACCCAAGTTTGACAGTAACGGCAACAAAGTGGCCAATGCCAAGTTTGAGAAGGTGTGGCTGAATGACGTCCTGGTGCAAGACAACATAGAGGTCACCGGGCCTACACGCGCCTCAATGTCCAATGACGAGAAGCCAATCGGTCCCATAATGCTTCAAGGAGATCACGGTCCGATTGCCTACAGAAACCTGCGGGTAGTCATTCCAGAACACGTCTATTGATACGCGGAGTCATCACGTAACACGACGCCGGGCCACGTTGTCCGGCGTTTTCTTATTGAGAGGGACTTCACGTTACCCACGTAGTGAAGGGGCTTTGGCTTAAGTGAGTGTTCAAATATCGGGGGTCTCCCGAGACTTCATCGCCAAGCCAGACTGGACGCGAAAACGGCTGGTCTTCGTTGTCGAGTTCGATTTCCGCAACGATGAGTCCAGTGTTTGCCCCGGCAAACACGTCCACTTCCCATGTCATGCCGTCATGCTCCACGAAGTAACGCGTCTTGTCGATCGGCGTTCCCACACACGAGGACTTCAGGAGCCCTTCAGCGTCTTCGAGAGGAATCTCATATTCGAACTCTGTACGCGAAATCGCGGTCGTAGCGGTCTTGACGTTGAGCGTGGCCGTGCCGTCCATGATGCGGACGCGCACGGCAACGGGTGGCCCCACGGCGAGGTACCCTTGAGCGCAACGAGCTCCCTTCAAGTCTTTAAGAAATGACGTGTCGCTGACAAGAAATTTCCGTTCAATCTCTATCCCCATACCTCTGTGCAATCCCTCTAATCTCATGTGTGCGTTTTCGCGACGGCTTGGCGAGTCGAATTCTTATGCTATCATACTGCCTGGGCTGTGGACATGGCCGCGCCCGCATTCGAACACTGAGAGATCCGGAAGTGCCCGAATACATTTCATCACCAGGTACGTCAGCCGAGACCAAAGTCCGGGAAGAGTTGAAGGCCCCGGACATGTTTCGGGTGTTGATGCACAACGACGATTATACGACGATGGACTTTGTTGTCCATGTGTTGCGAAACGTCTTCTGTAAGCCTACGGAAGAAGCCGTGCGCATAATGCTCAATATTCACCACGAGGGAGTCGGCGTTTGCGGCGTGTTTACCGCCGACATCGCTGAAACGAAGATTGCCTCGGTACACGCACAGGCCGAAGCGCAGGGGTATCCCTTGCGTTGCAGCATGGAACCGGCCTAGTGCCAACGGATCAGGATTTACGACAGCATGTTTAGCAAAGCGCTCGAAATGACGCTTGGAGCCGCGTTGACGGAAGCGCGGCGGCGCAGGCATGAATACTTGTGTGTCGAGCACCTGTTGTTTGCCCTGTTGGATGACACATACGGGCGCGATATTC
Source organism: Candidatus Hydrogenedentota bacterium (assembly GCA_019695095.1). Lineage (NCBI taxonomy): Bacteria > Pseudomonadati > Candidatus Hydrogenedentota > Candidatus Hydrogenedentota bacterium. The sequence goes on along the minus strand of JAIBAQ010000096.1, from coordinate 7,791 downwards.
TGGTCAATTGCGGCGCAAACATGGATCGCCTGCGTCGCGCATTGGAAGAGTTCTTTGAACACAACGTGCCGTCGGTGCCGGGCAACCGCAATCACGTGCCCCAGCAAACGGTTGGATTTGAGCGCCTTGTGCAACGGGCTATCGCGCATGTTCATTACTCAGGAAAGAAGGAAGTCGACGCGGGAGACATTCTCGCGGCGATTTTCGAAGAGAAGAACTCGCACGCCGCGTACTTTCTGCGAACAGAAGGCATGTCGCGGCTTGACGTACTCAACTTTATCTCTCATGGCATATCAAAACTGACAACCCAGGATTCCCCGTATCCCGGAGGAGAGGGGACTCAAGAGCAAGGTGAGGGAGAGGGCGGCAATCGCCGGGATCCCTTGGCGGCATTCACGATCAACCTTAAGACTCGGGCTGAGCAGGGCAAGATCGATCCGCTCATCGGTCGAGATGCGGAACTGCGAAGAACGCTCCAAGTGCTGTGTCGTCGCAGGAAGAACAATCCGGTCTTCGTGGGTGAACCCGGTGTTGGGAAGACGGCTCTTGTCGAAGGCTTGGCCCTCCGCATTCACTTGGGGCAAGTTCCCGATATTCTGAAGGACGATCAGATTATCCAGCTCGACCTGGCGGCGCTCCTGGCGGGAACGAAGTTTCGCGGGGAATTCGAGGCACGTCTCAAGGCAGTCATCTCGCGCCTGGTTGAGCAACCGAACGTGATTCTGTTCATAGACGAGATCCACACGGTTGTGGGGGCCGGAGCCACTACGGACAGCTCGATGGATGCTTCGAACATTTTGAAACCGGTGCTTGCTTCCGGTGATTTGCGTTGCATCGGCTCGACCACGTACGAAGAGTACAAGAATCACTTTGAACGCGATCGTGCCTTGTCTCGGCGATTTCAGAAGATCGAGATCTACGAACCCAGTGTCGAAGAGACGGTACTCATTTTGCGTGGATTGAAGTCGCGGTACGAGCAACACCATGCCATTACGTATACGGATTCAGCGCTTCGCGCTGCGGCCGAGCTCTCTGCTAAGCACATTAACGACCGCTTTCTGCCCGACAAGGCCATCGATGTGATCGACGAGGCCGGCGCCAGCGTGCGCCTGATGCCAAACGCCGACAGAAAGACCATTCGCCCCGTGGATATCGAACGTGTGGTCGCCGATATCGCGAAGATCCCGACGCGCAGCGTATCGTCGTCCGACAAGGCGCAGCTTGGCATGCTTGAGGATGAACTGAAGCGCATGGTCTTCGGGCAAGACGAGGCTATTCACGCCGTTGCGACGAGCATTAAGCGGTCGCGAGCGGGACTGGGCACCGTGGACAAACCTGTCGGCTGTTTCCTCTTCACGGGGCCGACCGGTGTAGGTAAGACTGAAGTGGCTCGGCAACTAGCGTCCATCCTGGGCGTGCACTTCGCGCGCTACGACATGAGCGAGTACATGGAGAAGCACACGGTGGCGCGGTTGATTGGCGCGCCTCCCGGTTATGTTGGCTTCGACCAAGGCGGGTTGCTTACCGACGAGATTCGCAGGCATCCGCACTGCGTGCTTCTCCTCGATGAAATCGAGAAGGCGCACCCGGACCTGTTCAATATCCTCTTGCAGGTTATGGACCATGCGACGTTGACGGACAACAATGGTAAGAAGGCGGATTTCCGGAACGTTATCCTTATCATGACCTCGAATGCAGGCGCTCGCGAAATGGCGGCTCATACGATTGGCTTCTCGTCAGGCGACGCCGACACGGCGGGGAAGGGTTTGAAGGCGATTGAAAAGGCGTTTACTCCCGAGTTCCGGAACCGGCTGGACGCGATCATTTCGTTCAAGTCGCTCGCGAAGGAAATCATTGAGCGTATAGTCGACAAGTTCATTGGCGAACTTCAGGGGCGTTTGGCGGTGCGCAAAGTCAATCTCATCTTGACCGATGCCGCCAGGGCATGGTTGGCCGAGCACGGTTACGACAAGCATTTCGGGGCTCGGCCGTTAGGGCGCCTCATTCAGACCGAGGTTAAGGATGCCCTCGCCGATGAACTGCTCTTTGGGCGGCTTGAGAAGGGCGGGACCGTCCAAGTCGACGCCAAAGATGACAAGCTAACATTTGAGTACGAGTGAGCGAATCGCAGGAGTAACGGACTGAACGCGGCTTGAAGCCGTGTTCGCACAGAAACGATTAGAGTCGTCGATGTGTGAGCCGCTGACCGCGCTGCATCATGCCTTCGGGCAAAGGAGAGTGAACGTGCCGGAAGATGCCATCGAAGTCACGTATCAGTTCACATGCAGCGAGTCGTCCGACAAGTGTTCCACGTTTACGATTGCGCTGAACCCGGTCACGCTGGAATCCAACCATGCTCCAGTGCAATCTCCTCCCGACTGGGCCATTCTTGAGCGAGAACAATGTCGCCTCTGTCCACTGAAGGCGGGAGAGGTGGAGTATTGTCCTGCAGCGCTGTCTTTGGTGGAGCTAGTCGAAAAGTTCGGAGACCTCATTTCCTACGAGGAGGTCGAGGCTACGGTAGTAACGAAAGAGCGAACCACTACGCTGAAAACGAGCGTTCAACGCGCTCTCAGTTCGCTGATTGGTTTACGCATGGCGACGAGCGGCTGTCCGATTCTAATGAAGTTCAAGCCGATGGCGCGCTTCCATTTGCCGTTTGCGACGCGCGAGGAAACCGTGTACCGGGCCGCGGGCGCCTATCTGTTGGCTCAATACTTCCTGAAGCGGCGCGGCGGCGATGCAGACCTCGACCTCAACGGCCTGCGAGAGATTTACCGGCTTGTTCACGAAGTCAACAAGTGTCTTGCAAACCGCATTCGCCATATCCCTTCCGGCGATGCGCATCTCAATGCCATCGTCGTCCTTGACCTTTTCACGCACGCGCTGCCGTATTCGATCGACGAAAATCTGGCCGAAATGGAACATATGTTCGACTCATTCTTCGAGCCCGAGACTACCGTTCTCTGACAACTAAGGTTGGGCGTGTCAAACTTTCGCGCGGTTATCTCGCGGTTCTTCCCGTCTCAATTCTCTGCTATACTCCTGGCGTTTTGCCGAATAGGAGTTGACGCATGAAGATTCGACTGGTGGTGGCCACATTGGGAATGTCTATCATGACTAGTTGCGCGCATTTCGTCGCGGGAGCGCCTGAGGGCGTCATTGACGTCATCGCCCACCGGGGTGCATCCGCCTACGCCCCTGAAAATACACTTGCCGCGTTCCGAAAGGCCCACGAACTTGGCGCCGATTGGTTCGAACTCGATTGCACATTGACGAAAGATGGAAAGATCGTGGTGATCCACGATGGGACGTTAAAGCGGACGACAGGTGTTGATAAGCCCGTTGAAGCTCTAACGATGGCCGAGCTAAAGAAGCTAGACGCCGGTTCCTGGAAAGGTTCGCGTTTCGCCGGGGAACCTCTTCCTTCGTTGGACGAATCCCTGTCTTTTGCGAAGGGGAAGCTCGGAGTGTACATCGAAATCAAGGATAGCGATGACGATAAGGAACTGATGAAGCAGATTCTACAGCGTGTGAAAGGTATAGAACACGCTGATGATGCGCTGATGGCGGAACTTGCTAAGCTTATTGAGGCCAGCGGCACACGCAATTTGGAATTGACGCGAAAAGTCATAAAGTGCGTACGATCGCATCACATGGGGAAACAGGTCGTTATTCAATCATTCTCCCCGGTAGTGTGCACGATTGTGGCCGCAGAAGCTCCGGAACTTCGTAACGAGTTTCTCGGAGGCGAAGACAAGGACCGCCCGGGATCGTGGGAAGAGTACCTCGCTTACGGTTTTACCATTGGGGTCGACGGCTTCAATCCGAACAAGGAATCGCTAAATGCAGACCGTCTCCGAGACCTTCACGCCAAGGGTAAGTCAGTGGCGGTTTGGACTGTCGACGATCCCTCCGACATGAAGCGGTTTGCCGAGTGGGGGGTGGATTCCATCATTACCAACAAGCCGGACGTTGCGTTGGGTGTGCTGGGACGTCAAGCAGGTTCGGGGCGCTGACGCCTGGAAATCGCATTCGAGTCGGACGTGAGTGGGGCAGCTGATGAGCAGATTTGCAGATGGCGGAGAACAGGCGTGCCCTACATTCAGGTTTGTGCTATTCTTTCGTTATCGCGGGGTTTAACTGCAGGAGCGTAATTCCTTTATGAAAGCCGACCTGGACACAGTTGAGAGGTCGCTAGCCGTTGGGCGAGCGGTAATCATGTGTGAATCGGACGATACGGATGGCACTGGACGCGTCAGAGGATTCATCCGAGGTTGGCAGAGGGGTGCTTACATCCTGCTCGATATTCCGGATGTGAAAGGCTCCACTTTCCCGTTTCGTGTAAACGTGGCTTGTGTGCTGCGCTTTATTTCGGACGGAGACGCCTGCGCGTGTTCGACGGCGATTCTAGACCTTGGCAGTGGTTCTCATTTCTCTTACCTCCGCGTCTACTGGCCTAGCGTGATTGAAAGCATCCGCGTCAGACGTCATGGTCGCGCGCCCGTATCGTGCTCGTGCACGGTGAAGCTTCCGGAAGGGCGCGAAATAGAAGGTGAACTGCAGGACATCAGCGCGGGTGGGTGTCGTATTGTGCTGAAGCATTCTCTCCCGAAGGACATGCCTATCTCGTTGACCTTTGATTTGCCCGATGGTTCGGTCGTCCGAGGGCTGGCCTCGACTGTCGCGTCCATTGCGCAAGTGGGCAATGGCGTGGCCCACGGTATCCAGTTCTCTGATCCCGACGAGTGCGTTGTCAATGATATCGAGTTCTTTGTTGCCTCCACGCTTGCACGTCTGCGCGGAGTCGAGCACGAGCAGCCGAGGATTCTTCTCATTACCCAGGATGCTCGCAATGCGGGCGACCTGAAAATGTCGCTCAAAGATCGCAATTACGATGTGACCCTGGCCGTGGGAGTTGTGGACGGATTCTTTTCGCTTCGCCTGGCGCGACCGTCGGCGCTGGTAGTTGCTCTGGCTTCGGAAGGTACGTGCAGCGCGGATATATGCCGCTATGTGCGCGAGACACGACAGTTTGCCGAACTGCCCATCGTGGTCTACGGGGGCGGGTCCGGTGAGGAAAAGCAGGTTATGGAAGCGGGAGCCACGAAGTGGTTTCCGCAAACAACTTCGGTTCGAGATGTCTGCGCCGCACTAGAGGTCCTGGTCCCTCATACGGCAGACGGTGAACACGCCGCTTTCAGCCGGAATGGCAACTGACTGGAAAAGTACTAAAACACGCGCATTATGACGCACTTCAGGTACGCGGTTTCCGGCATCGACATCAGCACGGGGTGATCCCGCGCCGCGCCCCTCACCTCGAGAAGCCACACTTCCCGCTGCGCCGCACGCGCTGCTCGCTTAAGCATTTCAAGGAAAGCTTCTGCATCTACAAAGTGCGAGCATGACGACGTGATGAGCATGCCACCCGGCAAGACAGCAGCCAGCGCATCGCGGTTCAGTGCATGGTACACTCCAAGCGCCTTCTCTGCGTGAGCGCGCGACTTGGCAAGAGCCGGCGGATCTAACGTGACAATGTCGTACCGCTCGCCGCGTTTCAGAACCTCATGAATGTCCGCGCACTCGAATTCGCAACGGTCTGCCACTGCATTAAGTTCTGCGTTCTTGCGCGCCTGCTCCAGGGCAGGTCCCGAAGTGTCTACGCCGAGCACGTGTTTTGCGCCGGCCAGCGCGAAGTGACAACTCCAGAGTCCGTTGTAGCAATGACCATCAAGCACGCGGGCGCCAGGTGCGAAGACGCGAGCGGCAGCCGCGTTGTCACGTTGGTCAAGGAACATCCCTGTCTTTTGACCTGAGTCTACATCGATATTGAGTGATAGGCCATCCATGGCGGCAATCAGGGGACGCACGGGAGTTCCAAACCAGCGGGCCTTCGACGCAATCTCGAAGCGAACCCCTTGCACACCCTCGTGCGCCAGCAGTGCGGAAGTCAGCCAATCCATATGCTGTGCGTAAAATGCACATTGAGTCTGCACGGAGACGACGGGCCCAAAACGATCGGCGATGAGTCCGGGCAACCCATCGCTTTCTCCGTGGATCCACCGATACACATCGCTTCCCGGATATACGCGCTGCCGATAACGCAGAGCCCGCTCGATCCGGCGCTCCAAGAAGCTCTGATCGATAGCCTCCTCGCGCCGGCTCAGAATACGAGCCCCGATCCCTCCGCTCGCCTGATAGAAGCCTCGACCTACGAAGCGGCCTTGATCGGAGACCACATCGAGTATCGCGCCATCCGCCAAATCGGGCACATGCTGGAACTCATTGCGGTATCCCCATAGATGGCCGCGTAAAAGCCTGCGCTCTTCCTTCGCCTTAAGCGTTACGCGGGGAATCCTTGGGTGTGTGTCTTGTGATGCGTTATTATCCACATGAGCTCCGTTGTTTTTTGGCCGGGAAGTGAGGAAGGACACTACTGGAAAGCGGGTATTGTGCCACATTCCGGCCTGCGCCCGCCACTTCAGCAACGATAAGAGAGAAACCTGCATGTATGAACCCGTGCACGCGCGGAACCCCAATTACCGCGAAGTAGTCCAGGCCATTTTCGACAAGGCGCCATTCGTTCAAATGCTGGGAATCCAAATGACGGATCTCGGACCTGGGTGGTGCGAATCGGCGATGGTAATTACCCCTACGCAACTTCAGCAAAACGGATTTGTCCACGCGGGAATGCTTGCCACCATCGCCGACCATACGGCGGGCGCGGCGGCCGGTTCGCTCATCGAAGAGGGGCAGATGGTGCTCTCCGTGGAATACAAGATAAACCTGCTCAGACCCGCCGTTGGCGAGTCGCTGCGCGCGCGGGCCGAAGTCATTCGCGGTGGCCGGCGCATTATTGTGGTGGATTCCAACGTGTTTGCGCGGCGCGACGGAGAAGAGAAGCTGGTCGCCAAGGCCACTGTGACCCTGGCGGCGATTGAGCCTGGCGGGTTCTGAACCTCGCGGCCCATCATGGCGTATAGAACAAGCAACATACAGCAATCGTCTCTCACGGACGAGGAACTTATGGTCCGCGTTCAGCGGGATGACACGTCTGCATTTGGCTTACTAATGAAACGATACGAGTCGCCGTTGTTTAACTATCTTCGCCGTATGATCGGAAACACCGCCGATGCCGAGGAACTGTTTCAAGAAGCGTTCTTAAAAATCTATCAGCATCGCGAGCGCTTCGATTCCCGCTTGCCTTTCAAACCGTGGTTGTATCGTATTGCCACCAACTTGTGCAGCGACCGGCTCCGCCACCGCGCGCGGAGGCCTATCCAGTCCTTAGATGCGCCTGTCTCCGATGATGATCATTCCGCGACACTTAGTTCTCGCCTTGCCAATGGGCATGCAGGCCCTATCGAGCGTGCGCGCGAGCAGGAACTAAAGGAACGATTGGCCGAGGCAGTTCAGGCCTTGCCCGAAAAGCAGCGCTCCGTCTTCCTCATGGCCCGTTACGACGGTATGAGCTACGATGCCATTGGGCACGTGTTGGAGATTCCGGTGGGTACCGTGAAGTCCCGGATGAATACGGCTGTAACCTACTTGATGGACCAATTGCGCGAGTTTATGCCATGAGTCAAATCGACAACCACGACGAACGCACGCGGATGTTGCGCGAGTTTCTACTCGGGACAAGTTCTCCCGAGGAGACGGAGGTCGTCCGCCGAAACCTGGCGGAGTCTTCCGAATGGCAGGAGGCGCTTGTCCGCGAGCAACACGCCCTCGCTCTCCTCGACGTGCTTGAACCCGAGGCTCCCTCGCGCGATCTTTCCGCCGCCATCTTGG
>JAIBAQ010000095.1 GCA_019695095.1 Candidatus Hydrogenedentota bacterium | reverse complement strand
AAATAGTCTTTGAACATGACCGGCGAAACGGTGTCGTTGTGCAGAATGGCCTCCAGCTTCCGGCACCAACCGCAACTGGGAGCGCCAAACACAAGAAGAACCTTCTTGTCCGACTTTGTTGCGTGAGAAAGAGCAGTGTCCAACACCTGCTTCGACTCGACTGGCTTCGTCGCCCATTCGGTGAACGAAGCGTTGAGCTTTGCGGGATCATGACCATCCCCTGACTCGAATACTTCCGTTTGTTGCGTCGTGAGGATATTACCATCTGCGTCCAGCACTTCGAGATACGGCACACTCTTGGCGTCAGGAGCATACGTCTTTGCGACTTCGGAGTTACTTTGTGTATCCAGATGGACCACGACGTAGTTCTTGTTCAGAGTAGCGGACAGCGTAGCATCGCTCTGGCAAAGCTTGTGCAACTTCACGCACCAACCGCACCAGTTTCCACCGAACTGGATCAGCACACGTTTCGATTCCTTCTTGGCCTGGTCGATCGCGTGCATGATTTGCTTCAAGCCGTTGCCGCTTTCGTCATAGATGGGAGTCGACTCGGCCGCGAACGAGATTCCGGCAACACATACGGCACACGCCACCACGAACACTGCACCACGGACTACGGATTCAGACCTTCGCATGTCGTTTTCCTCCGTTGTTAGGTTGGCACATCGTCGAGGTAATGCAGAAAGGCGATGCCTTCGATCATCCAACTTTTGCACCGGCTATCCGCCGTCTGCTATAGTCTACGCGCTCGTGCCGGGGTGGCGAAACAGGCAGACGCGCCGGACTCAAAATCCGGTTCCCGCAAGGGAGTGGGGGTTCGATTCCCTTCCCCGGCACCATCTCTCACCTTCCCGCAATTCCTGTGACGCAGAATGTACGCATTAGCGTTTACACGGCTAACTTGAGCTATGCCTTTCGCAACTGGCTAAACGCCAGCGCTCCGAAGAAGAAGAGCGATTGAAGCAAGATGATGCTCGGGCCGCTCGGCAGATTCGCAAAATACGAGACGTATAATCCCACAATGGCCGTTGATATGCCGATGGCGATCGAAGCGAGTGTCATGCCTCGAAACGTCCGCGCTACAAGCCGCGCCGTTGCGGCAGGCAAGACAAGAAACGCCGCAATGAGTACCATGCCTACCAGTTTCATTGATACCACCACGACGACACCCATCGCGATATTCAGAGCGGTATCATGGACTGATACGGGCAGCCGGTCGGTACGCGCGAGGGTCCGATCGAACGTCGCATAGGCCAATGCGCTCCACCAGGGAACCGTTGCCAATGCCGCCGCCGCAATGCATCCTACTATCCAGAGGTCCACGTGCGTCACGGCGAGAATCGAACCGAACAAGTACGCAAAGGCATCTCCGGCATAGCCCTGTTTGAGCGCGAGAAAGACTACGCCAAGCGCCATGGATACGGAAAAAAAGACACCAATGGTCGTGTCTTCCGCAAGCGGCGCGCGCTCTTTAACCCAAATAATGCCGACGGCAACAAGAATCGTAAATGGCAAGGCCACGGCCAACGGTGGGAGGCCGAGCAATAGTCCCAGCGCCACTCCGCCGAACGCGGAATGTGCCAGGCCGCTTCCCAAAAAAGCCATGCGACGCTGGACAATAAACACGCCAAAATAGCTGGCAAGAAACCCAACCAGTACACCCGCAATCAGCGCGTGCTGCATAAAGGGTATCGAGAACGGCTCAAGCATTGTTCTTGCCCTTGTGGCTCGCCGCCTTGTGACCGGCGAAGCCAAAGACACGGAGGAGGCGCTCTTCTTGCGCAACCTCGGCAGCAGGGCCGTATCCCAGAAGTTGATGGTCGATGAGAAGCACATGGGAAGCGTGGGTCCGCGCACCCTCCCAATCGTGCGTGATCATGACGACCGTTGTGCCCTTCTCTCGCTGATAGTCTTCAAGAATGTGATACATCTCCATTTCGCCGACGAGATCCATACCTGCTCCAGGCTCATCGAGCACCATGAGCTTGGGGGAGCGCACAAGGCAGCGGGCAAGGTAGACGCGCTGCAACTCGCCACCCGACAACGTCGCGATGGAGTGGTCGGCCAAATGGTCTATCTTTGTTCGTTTCATGGCTTGAAGCGCGATTTCGCGCGACTGCTTGGGAATGCGCCATGGCCATCCCCGGCTCAGTCCGGTGAGCACGAGGTCCAGCGCCCTGGCCGGAAACGTCCTGTCGAGCATCTTTACTTGCGGAACGTAACCCAGCGACGTGGCAGGAAGCTCATTGGGCGGCGCGCCAAAAAGCCGTAGCGACCCATGAGTCGGCTCTTGCAGACCGACCAAGGTGTTCAGAAGCGTGGTCTTGCCCGAGCCATTGGGCCCAATTACGGCAATGAACGCGCCCTCGGGCGCCGAAAACGAAATGTCCTTCAACGCCTCGAAATTACCGTACTTGACGGTCAGACTCTCCACTGATATCGCGTCTGCACTCATTGCAGCATTTCTAACAGCGCATCGGTGTTGAATTCAATCAGTTCACGGTAGGTAGTGCGCCCCGGCACGCCCCCATACGGATCCAACATGCCGAGTTTGACGTCCGCCGTATCCGCTAGGACTTCCGCCGGACGGCTTGGAAGTTGGGGTTCCGAAAACACGGCCGTGACCCCTGCCGCACGAATGGTCTCGACGAGATTCATGATCTGCTGCGGCGAGGCCTCTTTGCCAGGCGACGGTTCCAGTACGCCCACGTTGCGTATGCCGTACCGCTTCAAATAGTAGTCCCATGAGGGATGAAAGGTAACGATCGCGCGCCCCTTGACCGGTTTCAACTTCTCAGATACACGTTGATCCAGTGTATCGAGTTCTTCAGCAAACCGTTTTGCATTTGCCCGATACAATTCGGCCCCTTCGGGGTCGAGTTCCGCGAGTTTGTCTGCAAGCTTAGGCAAAGTAGCCTTGACTACCGTAGGATCGGACCAGAAATGGGGGTCGAAGTCCCCATGTTCGTGGTCGTGTCCATCCTCCTCCACGTGAGTCCCCGAAAACACGATTCTCGCATCTGCTGGCACCCACTCAAATAGCCTGACCTTCATCCGGGCCGGCAAACGCGCTGCCCATCCATCCAGGGCATCATCCACGTAGAAGAGCGCCAAAGCAGAACCCACGGCACGCGCATCCGCAGGTGTGATTTCGTACGTATGGGCCGACACCCCCGGACTTAGCAGCGTCACAACCTCAGTCCTCGGAGATGCCAGTTCACGCAGCACAAGGGCTATGGGCGGGATAGTTGTTGCAAGGGTTGGATTTCCAGCCGGAGCCCCCCCGCACCCCAGCGTGAGAGGGAAGGCGGTCAGCAGAGCCAAAATAGCCGCGACACTTGCGATACGTGCTATGCTTTTGCGGGACATATGCTTGTGAGACTCGCTTGGTGGACCGCCCGTGAATTTGCTACAGTGGAGCGCAGAAGGTTTTGCTGCCAAATTCGCTTAATGATAACGCATTTTCGCTACGAACTACAAATATGAGGTAGCGCTTTGGAGCGGGATACATCGCAAAGACGGGCCATACGTCAGGTTTTTCGCGATAGCGGCCGCCCGTTGAGCCCCCAGGAAGTTCTTGAATTTGCCAGAGCGCATGCCCCCAATTTGGGCATTGCCACCGTGTATCGCTCCGTAAAGACTCTCATGGAGGACGGATGGCTGGTACCGGTCGAAATACCCGGAGAACCGCAGCGTTACGAAATTGCGGGCAAAGACCATCACCACCATTTCAGTTGTAGATCGTGTGGGCGCATGTACGATTTCGATGGATGCCCCTCGAATCTAGGTGGCTTGGTTCCTGCGGGCTTCCAGATGGAAGACCATGAGATCTTCTTATACGGACGATGTGCAGATTGCCTGGAAACCAAAGCCTGATTCACCCGTCCCGGATTCGCTTCCCGTTTACTGCCACAGGCACACCCGGCCATGAGCAAACTCGTATTCAAAATAGCAGGCATGGATTGCAGCGAAGAAGTCGCCGCACTCAAGCGCGAACTACGTCCGCTTGTCGATAGCGAGGAGTCTCTTTCCTTTGACCTGATCAACGGTCGACTTACGGTCGAATGCGACGGCGTGCGTTGCTCTTCCGAGGCCGTGCGCCAGGCGGTCCGATTGACGGGCATGAAGGCAGTCCCTTGGGAGGACCATGTCTCGGAAAACCGGCACGCCCCCCGTGGGTGGCGTGAGTCGTCAAGAGAGACACTCTGCGCCATCAGCGGTGTTTGCGCGATCGCGGGCCTGACATGTCACCTCCTGGTCCAGGAATGGCAGGTCTGGTTGCCCCTAACCCTTGGATTACTCCTGATTTCAACAATCGCCGGAGTGTGGTTCGTGCTTCCCAAAGCCTGGTACGCAGCGCGTACCCTTCGGCCCGATATGAACTTGCTCATGACGATTGCGGTGCTCGGCGCGGTCGCTCTCGGAGACTGGTTCGAAGCCGCAATTGTCAGTTTCCTGTTCTCCCTGGCCCTACTCCTTGAATCGTGGAGCGTGGGGCGCGCGCGTCGCGCCATCCGTGTTCTTATGGACTTGTCCCCCCAAAGGGCACGAGTCAGACAACAGGGAATTGAGATCGATCAATCACTTGAGATGCCCGTTGGCGACGTACCGCTTGAGTCAATCGTTCTGGTTTCGCCCGGTGAACGCATTCCATTGGACGGTGTCGTCGTCAAAGGAGAGACATCGGTCAATCAAGCCCCTATAACCGGCGAGTCCTCACCGTTATACAAAGCGCCCGGCGACGACGTGTTTGCAGGTTCCATCAACAACGAAGGAGCCATTGAGATTCAGACAACCAAGCGCGCAGAGGACACCAGTCTTGCGCGCATCATCCGAATGGTCGAAGAAGCCCAAGCGCGCCGCGCACCCGTTGAGAGATGGGTGGAGCAGTTTGCCCGATACTACACGCCCGCCATGCTGCTCGCGGCTCTTCTCGTCGCGTCATTGCCGACGGTCTTCTTCGAGGTTCCCGTTCGGCAATCCATCTATAACGCTTTGGTGATGCTTTTAATTGCCTGTCCCTGCGCCTTGGTCATATCGACTCCAGTTACTATCGTCGCGGGGCTCACGGCCGCCGCACGTGAAGGCGTACTCATCAAAGGTGGAGCCTATCTGGAAGCGCCCGCACGGGTAAACGCAGTCGCGTTGGATAAGACAGGAACGCTCACGCAAGGCCGGCCTGAAGTGCAGCAGATTGCACCTCTGAACAAGCATAGCGACATTCAAGTCCTGGCGATTGCGGCCTCAATAGAGAGTCTAAGTCAACATCCCATTGCACAGGCCATTGTCCGCCACGCCCGCAACGCGGGAGTCACAATCCAAGAGGCCCAAACCTACCAAGCCATTCCGGGAAAGGGGGCTGAGGCCATGGTCAATGGCCGTCGCTACTGGATCGGCAGCCATCGTCTCTTGCTGGAAATGGGGCACGACGATCCGGAGGCTACGCTTCAAGCCGAGAGGATGGAGGATGACGGCCACACCGTCGTGATGCTCGGTGCGGGCGATCACGTTTGCGGGCTGATTAGCGTGGCCGACTCGCCAAAACCGCATGCGCGGGACGCCATCGAGTCTCTGAAGCATGCTGGTGTTCGGCACGTTGCCATGCTCACGGGAGACAATGAAGGCACAGCCAAGGCCTTGGCCGAATCTGTGGGCGTTGACGAATACCACGCCGAACTTTTGCCCGAGGATAAGGTGACACGGATGCGCGAGTTGACGACGCGTTTCGGGTCTGCCGCAATGGTGGGCGACGGTGTAAACGATGCACCGGCAATGGCGGCATCCGCACTCGGTATCGCCATGGGAGCGGCAGGCAGCGACGCTGCCATTGAGACGGCAGACATCACCCTGATGTCCGATGATTTGAGCAAGCTGCCGTGGCTGTTCCGGCATTCGAAGAAAGTCTTGAGCATTGTGAAGCAGAATGTGGCACTTTCATTGGGCCTCAAGGCAGCCGTTTTTGTTTTGACCCTTGCAGGATGGGCAACGCTCTGGCTAGCCATCGTGGCCGACATGGGGGCCTCACTTCTGGTAATCTTCAACGGCCTTCGCCTTTTGCGCGACTCCGAATAGTGAAGTGAATTGTAACTAAGGCAACATGCTGGTTGACCCAAGGGAGTGTCAATAGCGGCGGGAAACAGGGACTGACACAAGCGCAGCGAAGCGCAGACGTGTCTGTCCCTGCTTTCCGCCCAAAGGGGGTTCCGAAAAGATGATTCCGTTCGTGGAACTGGGTTCCGAATACCGCGCCATTCAAGGGGAAATCGACGCCGCGGTAGCTCGTGTGTTCGCCTCGGCGTGGTTCATCCTCGGGAACGAAGTCCGCGCCTTTGAAGACGAATTTTCCGCGTACATCGGCACATCCCATTGCACGGGCGTGGCCTCGGGCACGGAGGCTATTCAACTTGCGCTAATGGCGTTCGAAGTCGGGCCTGGCGACGAAGTCATCATCCCCGCGAATACCTGTGTTCCCACGGTCTGTGGTGTGACATCCACGGGAGCGCGCCCCGTCTTGTGCGACATTGATGCGAGAACGTGTACGCTGGACCCGGCCAAGCTGGAACAAGCGATGACGCCTCGCGTGAAGGCCATTGTGCCAGTCCATCTGTACGGCCATCCTTGCGATATGGACCCCATCATGGCCTTTGCACGCAAGCACGACCTCGTCGTGGTTGAGGACTGCGCGCAGGCGCACGGCGCGATCTACCGAAACAGGAAATGCGGGGCAATTGGCGACGCCGCCGCGTTCAGTTTCTATCCCACGAAGAACCTGGGTGCTTACGGAGACGGGGGAGCAGTGACCTCATCAGATGCGCGCGTCGCGGAAGAGTTGCGGATGCTGCGCAACTACGGGGAGGAGCGGCGGTACCATCACACACGCAAGGGCATAAACAGCCGCTTGGATGAGATTCAGGCCGCGATCTTGCGAACGAAGCTGTCTTATCTCGATTCGTGGAATGCCTTGCGCCGTGAACGCGCCGACCGCTATCGAAAGGCGCTGGAAGGGACTGAGGTATCGACATTCCAGGAAGCCGATTGGGCAAGAACGGCCCATCACTTGTTCGTGGTAAGGTCTCCCCATAGGGATTTACTTCAAGAGCACCTCAAGAGTAAGAGCATTGGAACCCTCATCCACTACCCAATTCCCGTGCATATGCAAGGCGCGTTTCAGGAGCTCGGTTGGAAGGCAGGCGCATTTCCGGAGAGCGAACGTGCCTGCAACGAAGTTTTGTCACTCCCGCTCTATCCAATGATGCCGCTGGAAACTGTAGATACGGTCGCGGCAGCCATCCAGGACTTTCGGACATGAAGCACGACGAATACGCGATCATGTATCGCGTGGAAGACAGCCATTGGTGGTATCACGGTCTACGCGGCATGCTCTCGGAGCATTGGCAAAAGTACATGAAGTTCGATTCGCCGCGCATCCTCGATGCGGGATGCGGAACCGGCGCGGTATTGGAAATGTTTGCTACAAAGGCACAGACAGTTGGTATTGACTTTGCAAGTGAGGCACTTGAATTCTGCCGGCTCCGTGGATTGAGCCATTTGGGCCGCGCGTCTATCGCGGACTTACCATTCGCGGACGCGGCGTTCGACGCCGTCGTCTCATGCGACGTACTGTGCCATCAGTCCATCCCGAATAAACAAGCCACCCTGACAGAAATTGCTCGCACAGTGAAGCCTGGTGGCCTACTCTTCCTGAACCTGCCGGCCTACCAATGGCTGATGTCCTCGCATGACACGCACGTTCTCACCAACAAGCGTTTCTCACGTAGCGAAGTTGTGCGGATGCTGGACGTTGCCGGTTGCGATACGCTCCGCAGCACGTATTGGAACACATGTCTGTTTCCACCGGTGCTGCTAACGCGCCTCTGGCGGAAAATACGTCCGCTTCCCACATCCGATCTCGATGGAGCTTCTGGCGAAAGCCTCACGAGCATCTTTCGCACAGTCCTGAGCGTTGAACGCGCCTGCGCCCGCTTGATAGACCTTCCGTTCGGACTGTCGATATTCGTGGTCGCCCAAAAGCGAAACGCCTAATCCGCAATTTGCACCGGCCCGATTGAGCGCCGACGCAAATTGCGCACTTGCAAAACGTTGAGGTTATGCCATGAGGATTTCTCGCGAACACACTCTGCATTCGGAGAGTCGCTTTGGTTTTCGCCGCAAGTCTCGCAAACACGCCGGTTACGAGAGAGGTTCAAGTGTGTTCGTGAGAAATCCGGGCTAAGCGTACGGCGCGCTACTCTTCCCGCCGAAGACTTCCTTCAATGCCTCCACAAAGGCATGCTCGATGATCATGTGAACGTCTTCCACCTGCGCCATGCAGTTGGAAGGCGCATTGACGTGAATGTCGGACAAGTCCTTGAGTTTCCCGCCGCTGTAGCCGGTCATCCCGATGACTTTCATCCCCTTGGCGCGCGCCACCTTTGCGGCTTCCAGCACATTGGGGGAATTGCCACTGCCCGAAATCGCGATAAGCAGATCGCCGGGACGCCCAAGCGCCTCCAACTGCTTGGAGAACATCTGGGCATACTCGATGTCGTTGGCAAGCGCCGTCATTAGAGGCACACAGTCCGAAAGACCAATCGCGCGCAACGGACGGCACCCGGAAGCGTCTGCCGGGGCCTTCACGATGTCATTGATCATGTGGGAAGCCGTTGCCGCACTGCCGCCGTTGCCGCACGTATAGATAACCGCATCGCGGTCGTGAGCGTCTTTGATAGCCGCTATAATGGCGTCAAACGCCGAACGGTCAAACGCGGCCAATGCCTCGTTGAGGCCTTTCAGATAGGTATCGAAACTAATCATACGTAACTCCTGAGCTTCTTTGGAGATATTCGCACACTGAGGATCTCCTTTATACCCGATCAGGGGAGTCAATTGCACTTCGACCCTATTCGGCTTTTGACTTCATTCGTCTAGAGGAAGGCCTTGATTCGAGTTCCGGTCTATCGATTCACTCTGAAATTATGCATATATAGGAGATGGACTTGCAGTAATGTAATACAGATGCAACAAATAGCGTATTGACAAGTCGTGTATTGTGTGTCAGACTTGGCTTCGAATTCTTGGGGGGGGCTAGCATTCCAAGCAGACGGGCAAGAGCTTGGAATTGCACAGTGTAGTGAGTAGGGCCGCTTAGCCGCAATGACCGCACGGTACATCTAGAACATTTCTCTTTGTGCGTCAAGAATCGGACTCATTTAGACAAAGGAGGAATGTAGGATGTTGCGATTCGTGGGCTTTTTGGGATTTCTGATTGTTCTTGTTTCGTTCTCCAATTGCTGCGCTGAAGTAGTCGCACAACCTGCCGATGCACGTGATGCAGCAACGTCTCTCAAGATTGCCCAAGCTGCCCATCCCGTTAATTTCGTGTCGCAAATTACGTCCGGACGCGCCTTTACGTCCGCCGGCGAGGAGATCCAGCAACCGTTACTGGAAATTGCGCAATTAGCGTCAAAATACGCGGGGCTTAGTGAGCCCCAGTTACTGGCCTTGCCCAACATCGCAAGCAAACAGGAGCGCAACGACGGCGGATTCCTTCGAGTTCATTATCGAGACGAAGCCGGGCTCGTAACGGAGATCGACTTTAGCCGACGTGAGAAACATGTGAATTGGATCAAAATCACTCGACCGGACGAAAGCGGGGTGAGCGTAAGCTTGTCGTATATGGAAAATCCGGCGCGGACTGCAATTCACGCAGGTTATGTCGCAAGACCCGGCGGAAAAGGCGCTCTGGAGTTTGAATTTGACCCTGCAACGAACCAACCTCGCTGGGCAATACCGTGTGTTGGCGCAAAAGGAAATGCTCTAGTCCAGGGCAGGTTTCTGGCGTGGGATCCCTCGGGAAACCAAATCCTGACGCATGACTTTGCAGAGGGCACACGTATAGATGCTGCAATGCAAGAGATCTTCGCATCAGCAACTACCGGGCAACTCGACGCGCTTGGTCTCTCCACAAAGGAGCGGCTTCTCAACAGCCCTGCATTCCGCCAGGCTACATTCAGCCTGAAGCATAGCATGAACATTTTGGCAGGATGGCCTGATAATATCCTTGACGCTGGCCCGGATAATCTTGCAGCAGCACTTCATGGCGACACCGTAGAGCGCGTGGATGCCGGCAAGTCGATCCTATACCGAGTCTTGAAAGAGTCCCAGGGTGACGAGTCTGGCGACGAGGCGACTCCTAAGGGGGACGAAGACTGGCACGTCTACTACGATAAAGAGACGGGCGAACTGCAACGAGCAACGCGGCAAAGTGGATTATCCCTTTTCTTCGACAATGTTGAAGGCCGTTCCAGATTCGTTGGCGGATTGAATGAAGTCCGTGATGAACTAGAGGAAGGTGGCGGGATTAAGAAGTACTGGATTGTCGGCTTCTATCCCGGAAAAGTCGCGCCCCGGATCGCCGTCTTCGCATCGGGGGACTCTATCGACAAATTGCTCGCGAATGGAAAGGTACACCTGTGGGACCCAGCGGGAGATTCCCTCGTTGATAAAGACATTGACAAACCCGTGACAATTGCCACAGTTGTAGCCGAAATAGATTCGATGCTTTCCGCGGAACAGAAGGCATCCATCAACTGGCGCGGCGCCAAGGAGTCCGATTATCTGCTCGGCGAATTTTAGGGTTGCGCGAGATCGACCTCCACGAATTAACTGAAGGAGTCTAGTAGCGAGTTCCCTTATCGTCCTTTTGATCCGCCGCCAACGCGCCGTTACCATGTGTTTACTCTGGATAGAGGGAGGGAAACCGGTGCGCGATACGTTGTTCAAGAAGTTGGCGGACGGGTCTGCGGTTGGGGGAGTCATCGGCCTGGGGTATGTTGGCCTTCCTCTCGTGCAGCATTTGTGCGCCGTAGGCTATCGGGTCATCGGCTTTGACGTGGACGACGCCAAAGTCCAGCAGTTGTCAGAAGGCCACAGCTACATTCGGCACATCCCGTCGGAATGGATTGCCGATGTCGTAGGTCGAAGACGTTTTGATCCTACGGCTGACTTCAATCGCTTATCCGAACCGGATTGCATCAGCATTTGTGTACCAACGCCGCTTGACAAGAACCGCGAGCCGGATCTGCAATACGTGCGCGCCACTGCCGAGGATTTATCCCGGACCCTTCGCCCCGGGCAGCTAATTGTTCTCGAGAGCACAACCTACCCCGGAACCACCACCGAACTCGTCTTGCCGATTCTGGAGTCGAGTGGGCTGGAGGTAGGGAAGGACTTCTTCTTGGCCTTTTCTCCCGAGCGGGAGGACCCGGGCAACCCGCGATTCACCATAAGCAACATTCCTAAAGTCGTGGGCGGAGTAACAGACACGTGCTCGGAAGTCGCGGCCCAGTATTACAGCCGGATCTTTCAGCGAATCGTACCCGTCACCACGCCGGAGGCCGCGGAACTCTGCAAACTACTAGAGAACATCTTTCGCAGCGTAAATATCGCTCTCGTCAATGAACTAAAGATTCTCTGCGACCGGATGGGCATCGACATTTGGGAAGTCATCGACGCCGCGGCCACAAAACCTTTTGGCTACATGCCCTTTTATCCGGGGCCGGGCCTTGGCGGTCATTGCATCCCCATCGATCCCTATTACCTGAGCTGGCGCGCGCGGGAATTCGATTTCGTCACTCGTTTCATCGAACTTTCCGGAGAGATCAACACGTCGATGCCGATGTACGTGGTCACGCGCACGATGGAGGCGCTCAATGATCGCGGCAAACCCATGCGGGGAGCGAGAATTCTGGTATTGGGCGCGGCATACAAAAAGGACATCGACGATATTCGTGAGTCGCCCTCGGTCAAGCTCATCCAACTACTGCAGGAGCGAGGCGCAGAGGTCGACTACAACGACCCGTACGTACCTAGGATTTCCCCCGGCAGACATCATAGTCTCGAATTGGAGTCCGTAGATCTCTCGGCGGAAACGCTGGCCAAGTACGATTGCGTGCTGATTTCCACGGCGCACACGGCGTATGACCCCGCATTTATCGTCGCAAACGCACGCCTTCTGGTCGACACACGAAACATGACCCGAGGGATAGACTGCCCGCCGGGCGTCGTCGTGAAGGCCTAAATCGAGAGGCACGAGGAAATTGACAACCTATCTTGTGACAGGCGGGGCGGGATTCATCGGTTCCAATCTTGTCGAATACCTCTCAGAGGCCGGTGTCCGGGTCCGAGTGCTCGACAATTGCTCGACGGGTAAGCTCGAAAACCTGGCGTCGATGTCTGGCAAGTACGAGTTCGTCAAGGGTGACATCCGCAATCCGGATACATGCAGACAGGCAGTTGAAGGCGTGGACTTCGTACTTCACCACGCCGCCGTACCCTCTGTGCCACGGTCGGTATCGGACCCTCTCGTGTCGCACGAGGCCAACGCCACCGGAACGCTTAACTTGCTTGTAGCCGCGCGCGAGTCCAAAGTCCGCAGGTTCATCAACATTAGTTCCAGCAGCGTATACGGCAATCAGCCCGGCGGCAGCCGGTGCGAGTCCATGATGCTCTCCCCGCTTTCCCCCTATGCCGCCTCGAAGGCGGCCGCCGAGCATTATGTCCGTGCCTTCAGCGAATGCTACGGCCTTGAGGCTGTCAGTCTGAGGTATTTCAATGTGTTCGGCCCGCGTCAAGATCCCAATTCGCAATACAGCGCCGTCATACCACTATTCATCTCGGCGGTAATGAGGGGGGAACCGCCCACGATTCACGGCGATGGTCAACAATCGCGTGACTTCACCTACGTCGAAAACAACGTACGCGCGTGCGTGCTCGCCGCCACGGCCTCAATCGCCGCGCGGGGGCAGGTCTACAACATTGCCTGCGGCGAGTCTACCAGCGTGCTGAGTCTGGCCACCGCCATCATTGAGGCCCTCGACAGCAAGGTACAACCGCGCTTTGTGGCTGCGCGCGTGGGGGACGTGCGCACCTCCTGCGCCGATATTTGGCGGGCCCGGGAAGATCTGGGGTATGAGGTCCGTGTTCCGTTTCGAGAAGGATTGGCCAAGACCGTCGCCTGGTACGCCAAGTTCCCCTGATCCAACGTATCCCGTCATCTGATTTCTTCCCCATTTTCGCAAGACTCTGGTATACTCATATTGTCCTGCTGAATTCGTGATCCGTAGTAATTCTGTGTGCAAGCCCGGTTCGAGCACGGCGACCGGCTACTTCCTCGCGCGCTGAATCGGACTCGGTGTGCCTCCTTCTGGAAGAGGTGGAAAATGCCAAGAGAAACGGACACATTCAAGACAACCTTCGACGTGATGGATCAGTACATCCAAAAGTGCCGTGACTTCATGGATGATTGGCTGCTCTTCAATCAAATCTTGAGCGGCTATGCGTCTACAGGAATCAACAAGCCGCAGTATGAATCCCAATTCCTCAAAGTAAAGAGTAAGCTGGCCCGCGAACACGGCGTCTTGAAAGACCGGTTAGGCCCCGACTTCCGCTTTTCGCAGGATGTTCTGGACGTGGTCTTCAGCTCGACCACCCTGGAAGCGGTCTACGCACAGTCAGAAGTTGCGCTGAAGAAGCTGCAATCCAACTGGCATCGCGCCTTCATATCCATCAACGAAACGCTGGGCGCATTGGAGGAGAAGCGGCGTCGCGCCGAGGCCGGCGAACGGGTAACCGTGGGTGGAATCACGTTTCACATCCGGAAATCGAAGCCGATTCCCAAACGCAAGATCGCCCTCGGTTCCGCTGCCGTCATGGGCGTTGCCACTATCGCATTCACGGTCTACTTCATGCGCGCCTTTCTGGGCTTCTGGGCTCCAGCAGCGGGAGAAGGCATTAATGTCACGGAGAATATGACCGATGAACAGAAAGTCCAGACTCTCCTCGCTGTCATGAAGGAAGCGGTTGAGTCAGAAGATATCGACCGAATCATGACGGCCATCTCCGATAAGTACTCCGACGAGGGAGGACGTGGCAAGACGGAAACGCGCGTATTTCTGCAGGGGTTCAAGACTGCGGGGCAGATGAAGGGCCTACGCTATGCTCTCGACAACTCGCAAGTGACAATCGAAGGCGATACCGGGATCGTTCGAGGGATTGACCTCATTGCGGAGACAGGCACGACTACCATTGCTCTCGCTATTGCGCGCGAGGGCGACAAATGGATGGTGACATCGATTGGCGGCTTGTAACCGCGCCCTCAACGATCCTACGCGATGACGCCCTTAACAAGGTTGCCGTGCACGTCCGTCAGCCGGAAATCGCGCCCTTGGAAGCGATACGTCAGTTTCTCGTGATCGACGCCCATACGATTCAGGATCGTCGCATTGAGATCGTGAATGTGTACGGGGTCCTTGACGATGTTGTACCCAAAATCGTCTGTTTCCCCATAGGTGATTCCCGTCTTCATCCCACCTCCGGCGAGCAACATCGTGAAACAGCGGCCATGATGATCGCGGCCGTAATTGTCGGCCGTGAGATCGCCCTGGCAATACACCGTTCGTCCGAACTCGCCACCCCACACCACCAGCGTATCGTCGAGCATACCCCGTTGCTTCAGATCCAGAATCAATCCGGCCGTAGCCTGATCCGTGTCCTTGCAGTTCAGCGTTAGATCTTTGGGCAGATTGTTGTGCTGATCCCAATCGCGGTGATAAAGCTGAATGAACCGCACATCGCGTTCGGCCAATCGCCGCGCCATAAGACAATTGAAGGCGTATGTGCCGGGCTTCCGCGCGTCTTCTCCGTACAATGCGAATGTGCTCTCAGGCTCGTTGGAGATGTCCGACAACTCCGGAACCGAGGTTTGCATGCGGTAGGCCATTTCGTATTGAGCAATACGCGTATTGATCTCGGGATCGGCAAACGAATCCAATTGGATTCTGTTGAGCTTTGCCAACGCATCGAGTTCACGACGGCGCGCCTCTTTGCTCACTCCGGGCGGATTGCTGAGATACAGCACAGGATCGGTACCGGATCTGAACTTGACGCCCTGATACTCAGACGGCAGAAACCCGTTGCCCCAGAGCCGGTCAAAGAGCGCTTGCGCCCCACGATTCGGGTCGGATATCGACATCATCACCACGAATGCAGGGAGATCCTTGTTCATGTCGCCAAGGCCATAGCTGAGCCATGACCCCAAGCTGGGACGGCCCGGCAGTTGACTCCCCGTCTGAATATAGGTGATGGCCGGGTCGTGATTGATGGCTTCCGTGTTCACGGTCTTGATGACACAGAACTCGTCGGCAATGGACGCCATATGCGGAATCAGGTCACTCATCCACGAGCCGCTCTGCCCGCGCTGGGCAAACTTGAACATACTCGAAACCACCGGGAAATGCTTCTGCCCCGAGGTCATCGTCGTGAGTCGCTGCCCCATGCGAATGGAATCAGGCAAATCCGTTCCGTGTACGCCTTGAAGCCCTGGCTTAAAGTCGAATAGATCCAATTGCGACGGCCCACCCGACATAAACAGGTAGATGATCCGCTTGGCGCGCGGCGCAAAGTGGGGGACGCCCGCCAATCCATGACCCTGCGAGGCCGTCTCGGCAAATGCTTGCGGAGCGAGCATCGATCCCAGTGCCGCCGTTCCAATGCCAACACTGCACAATCCGAAGAAACGTCGCCGTGTAAGCAGCAGGTCCTTCTCTTGAATCGGGTCCATCTATCACACCCTCGGCAATTGAGTTTCGTCAGGTCTTCGAAATCGTCTCGTCAAGATTCAATATCGTCGTGGCAACACTGGTCCATGCGGCAAGTTCGCACGGGTCCAGAGCGGTGTCGTATCCAGATTCTCCAATCGCCACATAGTTCAGTGCGTCCTCGGGCTTGGTCCGGTATTCGGTCAACTGCTGGTCAAGCACGTCCGAAAGAATCTGCGTCTCCTCGGGACGTGGCTTGCGGGATACTGCCAACTCAAATCCACGCGCGATCTTGGCGGCGGTATCGCCGTCGCTTCCCATCATGCGTTCCGCCAACGCCCGCGCCGCCTCCACAAACTGCGGATCGTTCAGCAAGGCCAGCGCCTGCAACGGCGTGTTGGTCCGCGGCCTGCGAGCCGTACACACCTCGCGGCTGGGCGCATCAAAGACAAGCATGGATGGGGGAGGAGCCTGGCGCTTCCAGAACGTGTACATGCTCCGCCGGTAGAGCTTGTCGCCGTAGTCCTGAACGAACCGTTGCGCGGTGAATTCGCCGCCATACGCTACATCTTCCCAGACTCCCTTCGGCTGGTAAGGTTTCACGCTCGGCCCGCCCACTCGCGCAACAAGCAATCCACTAATTGCCAGCGCGTTGTCGCGTATCTGCTCGGCTTCCATCCGGAAGCGAGGGCCACGCGCCAGCAGGCGATTCTCCGGGTCCTTCTCCAGCAACTCCGGTGTAGCCGCCGAGGACTGCATGTACGTCGCGGACGTCACGATTAGCCGCTGCATCGCCTTCACGTCCCACCCCGTCCGAACAAATTCCGTCGCCAGCCAATCCATCAACTCGGGGTGGCTGGGCCACTCGCCTTGCACACCAAAGTCTTCAATCGTCTTCACGATTCCGGTGCCAAAATAATGCATCCAATAGCGGTTCACCGTGACACGCGACGTCAGCGGATGCTCGGGCATCGTCAGCCACTTGGCATATCCAAGCCGGTTCCGCGGCGCATCGGCCGGGAACGGAATCAAAGCCCCTGGAGTCTCCGGTTCCACTTTCTCGCCCGGCTGGTCATACGCGCCACGATTCAACACGAAGGTCTCGCGCGGCTTCTCTAGCTCTTCCATCACCATGACCGACGGCACTTCCTTCTCCACCGCCGCAATCTGCTCGCGCAATGCGCCCACCCCCGCGTTCATCTCTCGCCAGTCTGCTGAGTTCTTCTCGCGATAGAAGTCGCGCAATCGCGCAATCTGCCGTGGCGACCGCTGCTCGGAAGCTACACCCAGGATCGCCCGAATCTCCAGCGGCATCGAACCGACTTGTTCTTCGGCCTTCCGGAAATAGAACGCGTAGGCGTTGCCGTAGTTCACAACCTTCATCAGGATTCGATTTTCGCCTGGTTCCAGCGCAACCGAGATTACATTCTGATCGGGTTCTACAGGCCTTTGGACGTTTTGGTCTAGAACCACTTTGTCATTGACCCAGAGCTTCAGGGCGTCATTGCTGCCAAGGGCCAAGCGCATCTGGCGGGCACTCGGGGACTTCACGACGCGATAGAGGTACGTCGCCGCCACGTCTCCAGGAAGATTCTGCAGTGCGCCGTCCGCCAAGTCAGGACGAACCACCCACTTCAGGCGGTGGTCTTCGTAGGTCGCGTTCAAATCGACGCCGCTTTCAGGTCCATAGGCCGTATCGTACGCCGTTTTCCCATCAGGCGCGACGAAGGGACCGTTCATATACCACGGACCGATTTCTGACGGCGCCATGGACGCGTCGCGCGTCGCGGACACCGCGAAGCGGCCGAGCGTATGGTTCTTCTCCGGAGATTCGAACTTCAACCGGAATCGGATCTGGGTCCCGCCTTCAAAACCAAACGGCGTCGCCGGTACGAACACGGCGCTGGACAACTCAGGCGTCTCCGTAGCTGCCGGAGTCCAGCCAGTCTCCGGGTTTCCATCAAGCACTTTCGCTATGTCGTTCCCTGATGCGGAAGACGTCGCATCCACGGCGACAAATGCGAGCTTCTGTGAAGTCTGAGGAGAACTGCTGGAAGCGATTTCCGCTTCGACTTCAGTCAACCGGAAGGTCCCGTCTTCGGCGCGCCCCGACAGCCCTTTGGGCAGGGCCGTATCAGGAATCGCATCGAGCCGCAGCGCCGTGATGCCCATCGCGTCCGTCTCAACCAGGAATTCGTACGTATCCTTCTCCGGACACGTTCCATCCACAAATACGGAATGATCCTCGCGAACGGTAAGCGTCGCGCCGCCGGTCGATTTCGGCTCTTTGGGCGCAAGCGGTATCCAACTTTCCCGGGTCGCCGCACCCTCCTGCTGGTCCCATGCCGCCTGCGCCGTATCCAGCGCCTCATTGGGCGCGTCCATCCGCTCCTGAATACGCTTCACGGCGTCATTTAACTCAGCAAGCCGCGCGCTCTGCTCCGGCAACGGCGCCTTGATCAACGGGGCCGAATTCCCGTCCCGCCCATCACTGCCTTGCTCCGGAATCGAACTGAAAAACGCGGAGAGCTGGTAGAACTCCTTCTGCGTAAGCGGATCGAACTTGTGGTCGTGACACTGTGTACAGTTCACCGTCAACCCCAACCACACCGTGCTTGTTGTGTTCACGCGATCGTTGACGTATTGAATGCGGTACTCCTCGGGGATGATGCCGCCTTCGAAACTAATCATGTGGTTGCGATTGAAGCCAGTCGCGATCTTCTGTTCCAGCGTGGCATCAGGGAGGAGATCCCCAGCCAACTGATCAACCGTAAACTCGTCAAACGGCATGTTGCGATTAAACGAATCGATTACCCAGTCCCGCCATCGCCACATGTACCGCTCATTGTCGATGTGATATCCGTTCGTGTCGGCATATCGTGCGAGGTCCAGCCACATGCGCGCCATGTTCTCGCCGTAATGCGGACTCGCCAACAGACTGTCGACAACCTTCTCGTACGCGTCAGGACTGGAGTCATTCAAAAAAGCCTCGACTTGTTCCGGGGTGGGAGGGAGGCCGGTGAGGTCTAGCGAAACGCGACGAATGAGCGTTTCCTTGGCAGCCTGAGGAGACGGCTTAAGCCCTTCCTTCTCGAGACGCGTCAGAATGAAATTGTCGATGGGGTTCCGTGGCCAGTCACTCAATGCGACTTCAGGCACATCGGGACGCACCGGAGATTTGAAGGCCCAATGCTTGTCATACACGGCCCCTTGATCAATCCACTTCCCAAGCAGCTCAATTTGTTCCGGCGTCAACGTGCGGTTCGAGTTCGCGGGCGGCATCTGCTCGTCCGGATCCGGGCACGTGATGCGCTTCCACAGCTCGCTCTTATCGCGTGACCCGGGCACAAGTGCCGGTTCGTGACCCTCACGTTTTTCCAGGGCGGCTTTTCCGTCGTCCAGACGCAACCCGGCTTTGCGCTGATGCACGTCAGGACCATGGCACGCAAAGCAGTTGTTCGAAAGGATGTGGCGAATTTCTTTGTTGAAATCGATACGATCCTTCGGGTCAACCGCAGGGAGCACGGCAGTTGGCTCAGAAGGTGTCGGATCGGCAGAAGACGGGGTGAGAGGGACATCGGCGTTCAAGGTGGAGAGTAGCTGAAGGGCCTGTTCATACAGGGCCAGGGAGTCAGGAGCACCGCGCTCTTTAGCGACTGCTTCTAATTTCTTGCTGAGTTCGGGTAATTCCGCTTGAAGAGCCTCCAACTCGGCCTTGGATGCCTCCAATTGCTTGGCCAACTCGTCCTGCTGCTGTTTCAGCGTCTCGGCCCGCTTCGTCTTCGTATCCAGATCCGCCTGCAGCGAGGTCACATCAGGTGCGGGTGCATTCTTGAGTTGCTCAATGCGCCCACGGAGCTTGTCTTCCAGGCTCTTCCGAGCTTGAGGGTCAGATTTCAGCGTATCCAGCAGCTTCAGGAGTTCATCCGCTGGCTGCGCTGCTTCGCCCGCAGCCGCAGTGGGGGGAGACTCCTCCGCGCGCAACAGCGCAGAAGGAGCCACAAACGTCCCTAACAGGACACAGAGGATCGCCCGCAAGACAGAGTTCGCCATAGACCGATGAACACCTCCGTACCTATATTCCCAAACCCCACCCGGCCACGTCAAGGCGAAAGTGACCAAAATAAGTCAGGATTCGCAAGTTTCAGGGCGCGGCAGTAAGGGTATTTCGGAACAAGTACCGTGCCCTTTTCAGGCGTGAGTCCAGGACTACCCCTGGTCTGCTAGCCATGCCATTGAGAAGCGAGCAAAGCGAATCCACTCGCGGCGGTGCTTTTCGCCGCCTTCAAAGAGGATACCGATATCGCCGTCCGGCAGCCTGACCATCGTCGAGTAAGACGATGGACCGGGATGCAACAGGCGTTTGACAGGCCACGTCTTTCCTTCGTCAAAACTCGCGCGCACCGTCATCTTCGTTCGCTCCAGAATCCCATAACACTCTCCCGAATTGTCGGGATTGGCAAAAAGCAGCGCGTTCTTTCCGTCCTTCTCGTCACATCCATACCGAATTAGACTGGCCTCGCACGGGCATTCCTTGAGCGCCCGGTCCCAGTAGAACCGGGACCACGTTTCTCCGCCGTTTTCGCTGATGGCCACGCCCCTGCAACTCATTCCCATATTGCCGCGCACGTTCAACATGAGTGACCCATCTCTCAATTCAACGGCCTGAGACTCATCGGAAAACTGGGGGACAGGGGCCCCAAGGGTCCAGTTCTGGCCATGATCATCGCTATAAAGCACCCGTGAGTAGAAATTCTCTTCCAGGACCTCGTCGGGTGTGCCAGCGTACCCGGGGATGACCAGGCGCCCGCTTTGCATCTGTATGCCAACCCCCGGACCTGGAACAAAGGAGTCATTGTAGTTCGCAATCCGATCTCCGATGTCCATGGGCTCTGACCAGGTTTGGCCGTTGTCCTGACTCAACAGAAGAAAATGCTGATTCCGATTGGGTCCAATCTTGTTGGCCTTCATACAGGCCAAGAGAACCGTGTTCGTGGCTCGATCAACGACGGCACACGGATTCATGAGCGCCTCGTTCCCTATGCCATGAACCAATACCTGAGTTGGAAGCCAGGAGCGGCCCCCATCGACACTCCGCCGAAGCACCATGTCCGTGGGACTTGCGTCATCCTGCGACTCTTTCCGCGCTTCACAGAACGCGAGCAGTGTGCCATCCGGGGCAAGGAGCATGGAGGGGATGCGGTAGGTATTCACCCCTTCGCTGCCTGCAACGAACACATCCACGATTTCGGGCACTCCGGGCTGCCGCACCACAGGATTCCCCGAAGTCACCCTGAATCCAATGTCGCTGCGCGCCATTAGGGGTTCCTCGTGGTATCGCCGGGACGACCGGCACTGGCCACCTATCGTGATCCAACTCCCTCCGCGAAGCACGCGATGACTCGCAATCGCGGGTCCGGCTGGGTCAGTAGCAGGTCCGCCGAAGTAGAAACTGTGCCAGTCCTGGCACCATTCGGAGACATTTCCACTCATGTCGCAAAGACCCCAAGGATTCGGCGGCTTTTGCCCCACCGAGCGTGGGCACTTCAGTTCGGTGTTGGCGGCGTTCCCTCTCCACCATGCATGGCCATCAATCGCGTCATAAGTCGGGTCGTCGCCCCAGTAGAACCGTGTCGTGGTGCCTGCGCGGCAGGCGTACTCCCATTCCGCTTCCGTAGGCAACCGGAAATTCACGCCGGCAACCTTAGTCAAGGCTTCAGCAAAAGCCGCTGCGCTGGACCAATCAACGTAATTCGCCGGTGTCTTCAGGTCTTCCCCGGCGGATGGGCGGCCTTCCCACGGAGCCGTTCCCATGACAGCCTTCCACTGTTCCTTCGTTACCTCGAACTTCCCCATCCAATACCCCGAAGACAGCGTCACGGGGTGTTGCGGCGTCTCTTTATTCGGATACGCGTCCTGCTCGCCGTCTCGTTGCCCCATCAAAAACGTTCCCGCGGGAATCCAGACCAATTCGAGGGAAACGCCGCCCGGCAACTTAATCGTCGTATGCTCACCCGGATTGGCTCCAGTTGCGGGTTTGAGTGGAGGGGTGTCAGCCGGTGTTTGCGAAAGCGCTCGGGTCGCCAACATGAGAACAGATAAACCGACTGTGAACCCGCGTACAGTTCGCTTGACTTGAAACATTGCTACACTCCCTTTTTACGGCAATTCAGATACCATAGGTGGAAAACCCGCCGGGAACAAATCGCGTCTTCCACTGGATTTGTGCCACCCCTTTTCGGTAGCGTGTTTACGTGTTTCGGGACGCACGGTCCCGAGTTATTTTCAAAGGGGTTTACAATCAGATGAACACGATTTGGCGGCGGGCGACGGTTATTGGTCTGGCATTGGCATTGATGGTCAGCGTGATTTCCTTTGCGGATGCACCGGAAGGCTTCACATCCTTGTTCAACGGCAAAGACCTAACGGGCTGGAAAGGTGATTCTCGCTTGTGGTCGGTGAAGGACGGGGTCATCGTCGGCAACACGGAAAACGTCAAGCTGTCGCACAACAGCTTTCTCATGACCGAGAAGAAGTACTCGGACTTCGTGTTGCGGGTGAAGGTGAAGCTCCGCAACCACAACAGCGGTGTCCAATTCCGGAGCGAAGCCCTGGACGATTACGCGGCGAAGGGGTACCAAGCGGACGTGGCGGAGGCGACCTATTTCGGCATGCTGTACGAAGAACAGGGCCGCGGCATTCTGCCCTACTGGAATGCGCTTTCGGACCAGGAACGCGCGGATATCTTCAATGCATCCAAGAAGGGCGAATGGAACGAATACGAGATTACCTGCAATGGCGATCACGTGAAGATGGTTCTCAACGGCAAAGTCACCCTGGATTTCGACGATCCCGAAGGCGCTAAGGAAGGAATCATCGGTCTGCAACTTCACGCCGGACCCGGTATGCAAGTAGAGTTCAAGGACATCTACATTAAAGACCTTGCGCCAAAGAAGGATGAGAAGAAGTAGAGATTTCCTTGGAGTTCAAGGACTCCGAGAGTAGATTGTATTTTGAGGAGAGGGCAGCCGAGGAAGAAGGTTGCCCTCTCTCCTTTCCAGATACTGCGTGCAGGCTTCAGATTCGCGCGAGCACCGGGTCATTCACCCGGCGCATATTCTCTTCAATTGCCTTACTGAGCCGATTCTGGATATCCCTGCAACGGGCATCGCCGATCAAATTACGCCGCTCAAGCGGATCGCTCTTCAAGTGATAGAGTTCGTCTTTGCCCTCTGTGCGGAAGTCGCGCGTCAGTTTCCACTCCGCCGTGCGATACGTACGCATGTCCGCTTCGCGATAGTGATGCTGGCTGTACTCCGCATACAGGTCGTCGTCCCAACGAATCGATGTCCCGCGCAGCAGGGGAGAGAAGTCGCGTCCACGCAGAATCGCCGACTCATCATACGAGACTCCGCACAACGCGAGCAGCGTCTTGTACCAATCGAGATTCGTTGTCGTGCGGGCCATGCGCCGCGCCGAGGGTAGACCTTGCTTCCACCGGATAAGCGTCGGCACGCGCAATGAATTGTCAAACATGTTCGAACGCGTCAGGCGTGGATCGCCCCCGGGAATCCCTTTCACGGCGTTCGTAATCCACGAACCATTCCCCTTATGGATAACGCCGTGATGGCCGATGTTGTACCCGTTGTCACCGGTAAAGACCACGATGGTGTTGTCAGCCACTCCTGAACGTTCCAACTCCGCAAGCAACAGCCCAACGTTCCGATCGACCGTCGTGATATTCACCATGTAATCGTGCATGGACTTCTTCACGCGCTCCGTGTCGAGATCGGGAAAGTCCGGCTCAGGCACTGGAGTCTCTTTCCCCGCGTAGGCTTCTGCGTCCTTCTCGTTGTACGGCGTCCAGGGCGCATGGGGATTGCGAAAATGCACGGAAAGCAGGAACGGCTGTGTAGCGCGTGCGTTACGCAGGTAGTCCAACGCCAACTGTGCAAGGATATCGTCGGCCAGGCCTTCAACTTCCTTCACGACACCATCGATTTCCAGCTTCGGATTCTGCGGGGTCACGCCACCCTCGCGGAACCCCGAGAAGTGACGGTACCCAAAGTGACTTGGATGAAACTTGTCCAGCGTTCCAAGATGCCATTTCCCGATGAGGCACGTGTCGTACCCATTTGTTGAGAGGTCGCGGACCCACGTCGGCAAGTTTGGATCGAGCCCTAATTGGGACTCGTCACGCGTGTATTCTCTGCCCTTTGGAGAAATCCAATCGGTGACTCCCACTTCGGTGCCGTAGCGACTGGAAATCACGCTGGCGCGCGAAGGGGAACAGACAGGCGTGACGACAAAACTGTTCGTGAGCATTACGCTCTCGGTGGAGAGGCGATCGAGGTTTGGAGTATGCGCGTACGTATTGCCGTAACACCCGAGCGACCACGGCGCCTGATCGTCTGTGTACACGAAGAGGAAATTGGGACGAGCGTGGAGCGCGCCGCCATCGGCGAACGACACGCTC
>JAIBAQ010000094.1 GCA_019695095.1 Candidatus Hydrogenedentota bacterium | reverse complement strand
GGACCAGGTGGACCAGGTGGACCAGGTGGACTGAGTGGACTGAGTGGACGAGTTGGACGCCGCGGATGCGGCAAAACAGTCGAATTGAGGGGGATATTTAGGTGTCGTCGGAGCCGTTGATTCCCAAGCATGGCGGGTATCGGAAGCTGAAGAGTTTTCAGATTGCGCAGTTGGTGTACGACGTGACGATGCGTTTCTGTGATCGTTTTGTGGATGCGAAGAGCCGGACTCGGGATCAGATGGTGCAGGCGGCGCGGTCGGGGGTGCAAAACATCGCGGAAGGGAGTCAGGCTTCGGGGACGTCGCGGAAGATGGAGTTGAAGCTGACGAGCGTGGCGCGGGCGAGTCTGGAGGAGTTGCGGCTGGACTATGAGGATTATCTGCGGCAGCGGGGACTGAAGTCGTGGGAACGGGGCGATCCGCGACGAGCGGAGTTGGTTGCGGCTCGGGCGCAATCGGCTGACGATGTGGCGGCGTGGGTGAAGGAGATTTGGGAGCGGGAGCGGAGAGAAGAGAATGAAGAAGGTGGGCGCAGTGGACTGAGTGGACGAAGTGGACAGGAGAAGATTGAAGATGCTGCCGGGCAGCGCGCTTCGGAAAAACCCGCAGGAGCACTGAAGTCAACTCGATCCAATAAGGCTGCCGCCTCCCCTGCTTCAACGGAAACCACAATGTCCGCGGTGTCGACTCCGTCCACCTCGTCCACCAAGTCCACTTCGTCCACAAAACCTACCCATTCCGAGATCGCGGCAAACGCCGCGCTCGTCCTGATCGCCGTAGCCTGCGGACTGCTCGATCGACAACTCGCTGCGCAGGCAGAATCCTTCAAAAAAGACGGTGGTTTCACTGAACGCCTCTATCGGATTCGCTCAGAGCAAAGGCAATCAAAACCGTAGTTTGTTGGGCACCGGGCCGGACTTACTTCACCTGCATCCCCATCTTGTCCAGCGGAAGCGGTTTGAAGCCTGCGACAATTACCGGCGAGTCCGCTTTCAGTGCGAAGTCAGTAGCCTTAGGGGTCTTGCCTTCGGCGAAGGCGTCGGGGGTGGCGAAGCCAGGATCGTCGTTGACGAAGTTCTTGGTGATGTCGACGTATTTCTTCGCGGTGTCGTCGACGTGATCCCAGGTTCCACGGACGCAAAGGTTGTTCTCCACCTTGTTGCCCTTGGGCGCGGCGGGTTCGTCTTCCCAGACGGTGAGGATTTCGGGGTAACGCTCTTTCCACGGGCTTTCTTTGAAGGGCACAGCATCGAGGCGTTCTTTCATCGTCGTGGGAACGGAGTCGGCAGCCCAGCCCATGGCGCGCGAATCGATATGCAACGCGGGGTTGCAGTCGACAAAAAGGTTGTTGGAGACGATGTTGTCGCGGCCGCCACCGATAAACGCGGCCATCGTGACCTTGTAGAACAGGTTGTCAGAGATGTTTGTGCCGCAGTACATGTCGTCGAGGTAGACGCCGACGCAGCCTTTGTTTTCGAATCCGCTGATGTCGTGCATGTAGTTGTAACGAATTTGCGTGCCGCGCATGGTCCAGTCGCGTCCGGCGTAGATCGCGCCCGCGTCGTTGGATTCGACGCATACGTGGTGGATCTCGTTGTATTCGATGATGTGGTCGTTGCCGCCAAATACAACGCCGATATGCGGGGCGTCGTGGATGAGGTTGTGCGTGGCGCGATTGCCGACGCCGTTCAGGGAAATGCCCGCATGATACATGCGATAGAATTGACCGTAGTCGTGAATGTGGTTGTTGTCGGCAAAGAGGTCCGACGGCGTTAGCGTGTTGCGATCACCGCCGGACAGGCTAATGCCGCCACCCGCCAAGTTGTACAAATGGCACCCGACAACGCCGTTACTCGTGCCGCCGGAAATGGAAACGGCGGCGGCGCCGACGTTGCGGACTGTGCACGATTCGATGCGAACACCGGTCCCGCCGGATACGTTTACCGGGGTCGCTCGCGAGGCTTCAAAAGTAAGCCCGCGCACGGTAACGTGGGAGGCTTCGTTCATTTGCAGCAGTGACTTCGTGACGGACACCGTGACCTTGGCTTGGGCGATATCGGAGGGGGGCCAAAAGTAGAGCACGCCCGTCTCACGGTCCAGATACCATTCACCGGGGGTATCGATCTCGGAGAGGAGATTGAACGCGTAGTACCACTGGCCGTTGCGATACCCGTAGCCGTGGTACGGCGGTTCGACTTCGATGATGTGTTTCTCGGTGTCGATGGATTTGATTTTGTGGCGCTGGTCGGACCAGTCCCAGAACCAGTAACCGTGCACCCATGCGTCCTTCTCTTTGCTCCAACGCTTGGGTTCGTCACCTTCGTAGGTCCATTTGCCAATCTTGTCGCCGACCGTTCCGCGTACATCGACCTTTTCGCCGCCGATCACTTCGACGATACGAACGAAATCGTTATTGGGCCAACGGGAAAGTGTCATGCGCTGGTCGTTGCAGAAGACCTCCATGCCGCCGCCGTCGGGGGAGCCGAAATCGGCGATTCCGAGTGCTTTCAAATCCGCCTCATAGACCTTTCCGCGCGCAGGTTCGGCGAGTTGTTCGAGGATGGCCGCATCGGAAACGGGCGTCCACGCTGTAACCGCTTTGCCGCCGGAGATGCGGACTTCCTGACCCTCTGCTGCCGTGTAGACAGTGGGAGCGGCTTCCGCGCCGGAGTCTTCCGAAGAAAGCTCAAGGGGTTGAGAGAGTTCATAAGTCCCCCCCGCTACTTGTACCGTCACACCTTTTTTGGAGGCCGTGCGCGCAGCATCGCGGGCTCGCTGCAACGTCGCGAAGGGGCCATCCGACTTTTCCGCGTTGGGCGCGGCAAGCGATCCAGACCACGCGTCATTGCCGTTTGGCGCAACGTAGAATGTGGTTTGGGCGAGCGCGAAGGATGAGCCCAACGCGGCAATCGCGAAGACGGTCAACGTGGCGAGTCTGTTTACGAGCATCGGTACCCCCTTAGACGTTCAGTGCCATGAGACTGAGTGAAGAGTATACAAGATAGCAGGGTTCGGACGCCGGTTCTTTCCGGATTGATCCGAAAGAGGCGGACAAGAATGTCCGCCCTTCGCGATTACGTGCGATGGCTGAGTCCGTCGTAGATCTCCGCGAGAATCTGCGGGACGTTGTAGCGATAGCACCATTGCGGGTAATGCGATTGGAAGCGGCGCACGTCGCTGATCCACCAGATGTGGTCGCCGGAGCGCGGTTCGTCGACGTAGGTCGTGTTCATCTTTTTGCCCGCGATTTCTTCGCATAGCCGGATGGCTTCGAGCATGCTGCAATTGCTGTGCGTGCCTCCGCCGATGTTGTAGACCTCGCCGGAGCGGGGGTTTTGGTGGAAATGCCAGAAGCATTCCACCAAATCGCTTGAGTGGATGTTATCGCGGACCTGCTTACCCTTATATCCGAAGATGCGGTATTCGCGTCCGGAGATCGCGCATTTCATGAGGTAAGAAAGAAATCCGTGCAGCTCAGCCCCGGAATGGCCCGGGCCGGTGAGACACCCTCCGCGAAAGCAGGCCGTCTTCATGCCGAAATAGCGCCCGTATTCCTGCACCATCACGTCCGCGGCGACCTTGGAGGCTCCGAAGATGGAGTGTTTGCTGGCGTCGATGGGCATGGTTTCGTCAATTCCGTATTGGGCGTAGGGATGATGCGGGGCGACATTCCAGCGGGTTTCGCCTTCGACAAGCGGCAGAGCGTTGGGCGTATCTCCGTAGACTTTGTTCGTCGATGTGAAGATGAAGGTCGCGGACGGACAATGCTTACGGGTCAATTCCAACAAATGGAGAGTCCCGAGTGCATTGACGCCAAAATCTGTGAGAGGTTCGCGAGCGGCCCAGTCGTGGCTGGGTTGTGCAGCGGTGTGGACGACAAGTTGGATGTCCGATCCATACGCAGAGAAGATGGCGTCCACGGATTGAATGTCACGAATGTCGACGGCGTAGTGGCGATACCCAGGAACAGTCTTAGACAAGGAGTCGGCGGCCCATCGTGTAGACGCGTCGTCTCCGAAGAAATAGGCGCGCATGTCGTTATCGATACCGACAGTATCGAATCCCTTCGCCGCAAAGGCGCGTACCGTCTCCGCGCCGATGAGACCCGCAGAGCCGGTAACGAGCGCAACTGCCATGGCGTGTCCCCCTCTGTGCAAGACCTGGGCAAGCGCCGGGATTGTCTCACGGGAGATGGGCAATCTCAAGAATCCGGTAGACAAGGCACTGCCCATGGGCAAGACCGCTGAGATACCAATCTGGAATCGCGCTGTCTGTGGCGTTACTCTCATTGCATGAAACTTCTGTGTGTCGTCAGCGCGTTGGATATCCAGTACCGGTATGGGTGCACGGCGGCGTGGTGGCAGTTCCTCAAAGGGTTGTGGGAACTGGGACACGACGTTATCGCGATCCCGTATCAGGGTGCCGCGTTCGAGAGCCCGTGGTGGCGCGCCTATCCGAATCCTTGCAGGGTGGAAGGCGACGCCTTCGCGCAAGTAAAGAAGTTCATGGGCGGCGGGGCTACGTCTACCCAGGGCGGCGTCAGTGCGGCGGTGACAAAGAGGCTGATTGATTCGTGGATTCGTCCGCGATGGGAATCTCAGTTGGTCGATATCGTGGGACAAGAGCGCGATATCGATGCGGTTATTGTATTCGGCGTTCCATTGAACCACTTCACGGGCATCGCGTCGCGTCTTCGTTCGAAGTATGGAACGCGCATGTTCTATTTCGATGGCGACGTGCCGGCGAGCCTTCCACGATTTCAGGGATTTGCGTCGGGGTTTCGGATTTATGAAGGCGCAGATCTCTCAGAGTATACGGGGTTCATGTGCAATTCGCAGGGAGGTTGCGCCGAGTTGCTGCAGATGGGCGCCCGAAGCGCGCAAGCGGTACATTGGGGCGCCGATCCGAGTTTGTACGAACCCATCGAATGCGAGCAAGACCGCGATGTGTTCTTCTACGGTATCGGCGCCGAGTATCGGGAGACGTGGATTGATGCACTCTTGACTCGGCCGAGTTTGAAGCTGACCGAGGTCACGTTTGCGGCGGGAGGCGGAGGATTTCCCGCCGAACTGGGCAGGGTGAGAATGCTCGGGTATGTCCCGTTTAACCGGCTTCGCCACGAATGCTGGCGCAGCCGAATCAACTTGAGTATCTCGCGCAGAACCCACGCGGAGTTGTTTGCGACGTCTACCGTGCGCCCCTTCGAATTGGCGGCCATGGGCTGCTGCATTGTGGGAAATCCGCACTCGGGGATAGAAACGTGGTTCGAGCCAGATAAGGAAATCATACTCGTTGGCACTGCAGAAGAGGCCATTGAGGCATATGAATGTCTATTGGCCGATCCGGCCCGGCGAAAAGCCATGGGTGAAGCGGCTCGAAGGCGGATACTCGAGTGCCACACGCACCGGCACCGGGCGGCCGACATCGTTCGGTGCGTTTTAGCGGCAGATTAAGTCGACAAGACTCTCGCGCCCACTCCTGTGCTATGCTGGATCAAAGGGAGCAGAAGCATGAAACGTTATTTCTTGTTGGCGGGCCTTGTTGCCGCATGCGCAGTGATACTTGGCCTGGGTCCGATTCCTGTGCGGGAACCAGTCGGCGTAGGAATCCTCTATCCTCCCAATGCAGCCCCGCTGCGCGCGGCGGTCGAACAGTACATGACCGAGGCCGACATCCCGGAGTTGCCTGCGCCGGTGGTCGCCGTGATAAGCCCCCACGCGAGTTTCCCGGCCAGCGGGGCCATTTCCGCAGCCGGTTTCAAATCGCTGAAGAAGGGGCAATACAGCAGGGTCGTCATTATCGCACCGGCCATGGCGTCCAAGTTTCGCGGCGGATCGATACCCGACGTGCAGTACTTTCGTACGCCCCTGGGCGATGTGCCGCTGGACGGACCCGCGATTCGCCGTCTGACGATGTCGAGCGTGATTGAACTACGGGCCGTCGTGTACCGGGCGGATGCGTATCTCGATCCGGATGTGCGGCGGGTGCCGTTGCACGAGAAGGAAACGGCTATTGAGTTGATGCTCCCCTTCCTGCAGGTCCAACTCGGAAAGTTCAAGCTGGTGCCGATCGTGTTTGGCGACTTTCCAGCGGTCCGTGGCGGGGGCATAGATGAGAAGCTGCTTGCGGCAGCAGCGCGCGCGATACGTCCCATTCTGGATGAGAACACGCTGCTTGTGGTCTGTTCGGACCTCACTCGCTATGGGGTAGTCCACAATTTTACGCCATTCAACGAGGATATCTTGAAGCACATCGGCGAGCTGGACATCGAAGCGATCAATGCCATTCAATCGATGGACTACCGCACGTTCATGGACTATCTCGAAAGGACCAAGAACCCCATATCGGGGGCCATGCCGATTGCGGTGATGCTTCAGCTTCTGCCGAAGTCCGCGCGCGGGATCTTGATGGGATACGATGTTTCGGGGCGTATGACAGGAAATCTCAAGGCTTCCGTCAGCTTCGCATCGATAGACTTTATTGATATAGAGCGGCCTCCATTTGAGGCGCCCGCTTCGGAGGTCACGCCAGCCGCGGAGGAATCCACCAGCGGCCCGTCACAAGCGGATGAAGCAAAGAAGGACACACAACCGGCCGAGAATCCGGCGTCCACCGTCAAAGAAGCGGAGGATGCACCTGATGAAACTCAGAAGCGAAACGTTCCTAACTAACGAAGAAGAACGGCTGCTGCTTCGGATTGCGCGCACGGCGTTGGAAACGTGGGTCCGGGAAGAGCGGCGTTTGGACCTTTCGGGGTATTCGCTCACACCAGCGCTGCGGGAAAGTCACGGCGCTTTTGTGACTTTGCGGCGCGGGGGCGAATTGCGGGGCTGTATCGGATATACGACGCACGGAGAACCTCTGGCCGAGGCCGTGCGCGACAACGCCATCAATGCCTCCAGCCGAGACCCGCGTTTCGATCCCGTGACGGAGGATGAACTGCCTGAAATCGTCGTGGAAGTCTCGGCGCTCTCGCATGGCGACACGCCTGACACGCCTTTCCGGCGCGTATCGGACATCTCCGAGATCGTGATTGGCCGAGACGGGCTATACATTGAGCGGCCGCCGTATCGTGGAGGCATTCTGCTACCTCAAGTGGCCACAGACCATGACTGGGACGTGGGGCAGTTTCTGGCGGCGGTCTGTCGAAAGGCGGGATATCCGGATAGGGCATGGGAGCTGCCTAACGCGAGACTGTATCGCTTTTCGGCACAGGTCTTCTCAGAGGCAGACCTTCAAGAAGAGGCGTAGACTTTTACACTGCGTTGCTGCGGCCCGAGTATTCAGCGCGAACCTTGCGTAAACGTGCCTTGATACCGGGATCGTACGCGGGATCGTGGCTGGTCCGCCATTTATCGATCAAGGCTTCGATGCGCGCATCGTAGGCTGGAACGTAATTGTTGAGAAGATACGTGATCTCGTTCTTGATGCGCTGGGCGTTGTTGTCGCCGCCTTCCGCGCACTTTATGAGCAGATTCTTGCGGCCCTTCTCGACCGCCTCACGGTAGGCTCCGTGACCGGTGCCCGCAAACTTCGCGCCGCTGACCGTCCTCTTCGCTTCTTGTCGAATCTGGGTCTTGTACTCGGACTTCTTCAAAGCACACATGGTCTTTAGCCTCCCATGCACTGCGCTTGTAGCACTGGATCGAGTCTAGCAAAACAACGTGTTCGTTTCATCACGCCCGTCTCGGCGAGTGGCAACCGCCACTACTCGCGAGATTAATGGCAAGTCTTGTTGAAACTGCTCACTGTGTTGTAAACTATTTCCTAGTGGAGAGATCGAGTCGCGCCGGGTGCGCGCGTGGGAAACCAGCGGGAGAAACCTACGGATGAAGACGCTTCAGGTCGGATTGGCGGCGCTGCTCGCCGTTGCGTCGTGCGGACTTGCATACGCGATAGAACCTAGTCACACAGGGCCTTACGGCAATCCAGAGGAACCGGCGACACGTCCCTACAAAGCAATGTGGCGCGGTTTGAAGGCATTGAAGTATCAGACCTGCAAAGGTGTCAAGGACGGCAATAACAAGGTCGAGTACGTTGGGTCTATCGAGGGATTTCGCGGAGTGCGCCGGGGTGTGGTCGAATTGGGTCATAGCACGTACTGGGGCATGGCCGGCACCTATCCCCCACCCGTTGACGCGGTATCGCCTTGGAACAAGCGCATCGATCAGGATCGCCGGTTAGCGGCTTTTGCAGATATTCCTACGACGGTCGGCATCATTGGGCTTGCGGGCGGCGGCGCCGTGGGCATGGTATTCGGCACGGGGGCCATTACCGTAGGCCAGAGTGAACTGGACCGTTCGGCCATGACGCCAGAGCAAAACGAAGCCGTGCTGGCAGCGGCGCGGGAAACTGCCAAACAGCAGTGGCACCCGCCCCAAGCCGGTGGCAATCGCAATGAAATGCGTCCGGAAGGACTGCGTTACGACCGCAGCACGGTGAAAGAGCCGAAGAAGCACGATATGAAGGGCGGCAGGAACATCAAGGGCAATCCCTATTCGGGCAACATGATCAAGAAGGCCCGCGATGGGAGCATTGCCGAGTAAATCTGGAACCGGAATCGTGACGGGAGGGTAAAGACCGAACGTCTCCGGCGGGAAGAATAACAAGCCGGGCGTCTGCACAGAACAGGCGCCCGGCCCTTTTTGTGGCAAAGCAACTTATTGTTTGGGTTGCGGGACGATCCCCTGGATCGCGTCGGGCTTCAGGATGCCCGAGAGCGCGTCGAATGGGACGACGACATCGAACGTTCCTTCCGCATAGGGGGCAACTGCATAGGGTTCAAACAAGAACAAAATGCCTGCGGGAGACAGGCTGAAGTGGCGCAGAGCCTCCCAATCCAGGCTGTCGACCATACCATCCACAACAAACCCCGCCTTTTGCTTCTTCAGGTCGGCGAGGCAGATTTCCGAAAGCTTGGTCAAGGCCGTATCCTGTGACGTGAACAGATCGGTGAGTTTGATGGGTTGCGGCGGGCCTTGTGGAGAGAGCCGAAGATTCAGAGTGCTGTACTGAGTCATTCCGTGGGCGCCGCCCGTAAATACGTAGGTGGTGAAAACAAGACTGACGAATTCGCCCGGCGTGTAGACCGATACGTCCGCGTCCACGTCGTACATGTTTTCAACCTGGAAAGACGGGTCGGCCGCCTTGCGGATTTCATCCACAAAGGCCTTGTGGGCTTTCTTCATATGGCTGGAGATTGCTTCGTTCAATGCGGCCTCGGAAGGGTCCTCAAACACGGGACATGCGAAGGAGCTTTCGATGGTGCTGCCCGAAATCTCGTCCTTCGTTTCTTCCAGTTTCTGATGGGCAAATCGCTGTAACGAGAACGGGGCCGACGACTTTCCATCGGCATCGGTCCACGTGCCCTCAAGTTTCTTACCGTCTTCCAACACATTTCCGGCGAATCGGCCCGTCTCCTTTTCGTCGACGGTTTCGGCTAGCGAGAAGCTGCCGTCGTCTTTCAGGGTTCCCGCCAATTCGAGCGGAATCTGCCGCTTGACATAGACGTAGGATCCGCTCACCTTTCCGTCGGAATTCATGATTTCCAGCAGTATCTGATTCGATTTGCCGATCTCGCCCCGGTAATAGGTGAGGTCAAAGTCAGCGGCACGCGCCATCGGACAGATAGCGAGAATCATCGAGACAAAGAACGTTGGAGCAATACGCGCAAACATACAGTCCTCCGATAAATGCATCTAAACGGCAGAGTATAGCACGAGGGGCAAACTGCACGGTAAGGACGCTAAAGCGGCGTGCGCTATACTTGGAAGATGCAGAGCCATTCCAGAGCAGAGATTACGCAGATAGTAAAAGACGCGGCGACGGATGCCGGGTTCGACGCGTGTGGGGTTGCGCTGGCCGGGGAAATAGACCCGGATAATCGCCTGGGAGAGTGGCTAAGGCTCGGGTACCACGCGGATATGAAGTGGATAGAAACCTCCCGAGAACTCCGCCAGAACGCACAGCTCAAACTGCCTGGTGCGCGCTCTGTGGTTGTGGTTGCGCGAAACTACTACTCCCCGCGCCCGACTCGCGAATCCCAAACGGGTTTGGTATCTCGGTATGCGTGGGGCCGGGATTACCACCGGGTCCTGCTGAAACCGTTGCGAGGGCTTGCGAAACGAGTCGCGGCGATGGCCGAAGGTGCGCAAACGTATTGTTGCATCGACAGCGGCCCGGTAATGGAGAAAGCATGGGCGGTGCGTGCAGGTCTGGGTTGGATGGGAAAGAACAGCCTGGTGTTGCGTCGCGACCTGGGGTCATGGTTCTTCCTGGGGATTATCCTGACGACCGTCGAACTGGAGCCGGATTCGCCCGCAGCCGACCAGTGCGGCCGCTGCAAGCTCTGCATCGATGCGTGTCCAACGGACGCAATAGTCCAGCCGCAGGTCGTTGATTCGCGGCGCTGTATTTCATACCACACCATTGAGAACCGTGGGGAAATCCCGAACGACATCGCGGCAAATAGCGCAGGATGGGTCTTTGGCTGCGACATTTGTCAGGAGGTCTGCCCATGGAATAAACGGGTCAAGCTGACCACCGAAAGCGAATTCCATGCGCGCGAAGGCCATGCGAATCCCAGTCTGCTGCA
This sequence comes from Candidatus Hydrogenedentota bacterium, assembly GCA_019695095.1. Lineage (NCBI taxonomy): Bacteria > Pseudomonadati > Candidatus Hydrogenedentota > Candidatus Hydrogenedentota bacterium. Next base: position 13,528 of record JAIBAQ010000094.1, on the reverse strand, counting down.
TTTGGAGAATCTGACGGAAGACGAGTTCTTGGACGAGTTCGCGGGAACGCCCATCATGCGGGCCAAGTTGACGGGTATGCGGAGAAACGCACGAATGGTTCGCGAGCAGATTTCCAAGAAGAGCCGGCCAGTAGTGTGACCTAACACGCTTCTAGTGCAGGCGGCGCAATTTCCAGGACGACCAGAATTGGCACACGCTTCCCAGCGTTGACAAGAGACCAGAGACGTGTGGCAGGTACCGATCGTGACTGATTCGCGCCATGTAGCTGGCCATGAAGGACTCGTTCATGCCACTTCGAGCGTATTGCTCGCCTCTTCGTGTAGTTGCGTCACCACCGAGCATTCTTCGCTGCAAATGCTATCGCAAGGCCCCACCTGTACCCTATCGCAAGCGGGACGATTCGCTGTTGGCCGTGAACCTATCCCCTATGGTGCTCAGCATCCCCAAAGGGTCCGGGGAGGCGCGATAGCGCGCTGGTGAGAACCTCAACGATTAAGTCGTTTTGGCTCATTCCTTCCGCCTTGGCAGCAAGGCGGATCGCTTCGTACAAGTCGGCGGGTACTTTGATTGCCATTTTCCTCGTCTCGTACGGAGTGTCTTCTCGCAATGGCACAAACGAGCCGGCTCTCGGCTCGGCTTGCCCCGCGAAAAGCTCCCCCTGGGTCGGCGGTTCCGGCCGCAAGTGCGACAGGTCCGCATCCGGAAAGCACGTTTGCAGAACTTCGATGTTGGACATTCCCTCGTTGATCAACGTTTGAATGCGGCCACGTCCCCCTAGCATCCTGAGATTCCGGGCAATTCCCGCAGTAGTCATGGCATAGCCGCTCTTCTGAACAAACTCAACAGCGGCGATGCCCTCCAGTCCATGCCGGACGGCTTCAATGATCCGTTCCTGTTTGGAGTGGGTTTGCTTCATGGCGGACCCGGTACTCCTGGCTGCTCTTACGTAGCTGGAGTATAGTAAATTATTGACAAAAATGCAAGAGATTTCACGCGCGCGGTAGGGCACGCTGTATGGGATTACGGTCTGGAGCTGCAAACCGTACCAGTCAAGATGGATAGGGATGTCGATAGGATCTGAATAGGATTCGAGTGAAAGAAGACTATCCCGGCGTCAGCACGGTGCGATGTCCTCCTCGGACTGCACGGCTGCTCGCTTTCTCACAACCATCAGTGTTCCGGAGAGCAGAATCCCGGCGCCTGCCCATTGCGGAAGAGTCAGGGGAACGTCGTCAAGGAACAGGGCTGCCAACAAGTAAGTGAGCAATGGCGAGAGGATGTTGCAGCTACTACTGAAGGCTGCCCCGAGATATTTCTGTGCGAAATGGAACGAAGTGTGGGCGATGGCAATCGGTAAGAGTCCGGAGATGAACGTCAGAAAGAGGATCTGTCCGCTGGCTCTCGCGATGCACGAGGGCTCTCCGAATAGAAAGGCCGTAATTCCAGTACCCAGCGTAATGAAGATGGACAAGGCGGCGAACATGGGGATGGGGTGGCAATTCGTGACAAGGTGCTTAGCCCAAACCGCGTATGCTCCCCAACACAATGCTGGGATCAGCAACAAGGTGGCGGTTCCAAGTCCGATGGCGCCGGAGGTGTCTCTTCCTCCCGTAAGCACGACGGCCACTCCCACGAGACTCAGGGTAGTGCCGATCAGGTACAGAGGGCTTAGGATAACCGCTCGCTCTTCGTGAAAGAGCACGTAGCTGAAGAGGATGACAAAAATGACGCCAACTTGGACGATCAGTTGTGCGAGGGTGGCCGAGGCGCGGTAGCATCCGAGCGTCCAGGTAATCTGATGAGCGATATTGATGCAGGCAAGTCCCATCAGAGACAGCGGATTTCGCAGCAACGCGAAGAATTCACGGCGAAACCAGATCGTGCAGATCGCCACCAAGACCAAAGTCGCGAATAGATACCGAATGAATGCCTGCGAGTAGGGGTCGTATGCGTTTCGAAGCAGACGGATGAATACGGGGGCCAGCCCCCACGATGCGACCGCGACGATCAGGGACAAAAATGCGGGTATCTTCATCGAGTGCTTCACAATTGCTTCTTTCAGCCTATGGAACCAACATTATTCCGGTTCGGCAAATCCGGCCCGCAATCGACGCAATCGCGCCGATGCAAATTGCGGTCTATCCCCTGCGGTTGGACGTTCGCCACTCCGAATGGCCAGCAAACCAGAGATTGCATGAATCGGTGGCAATGGCGGCGCCAAGTGAGGAAGGTGACCGGATCGGCGGATTGTAGTGTCGCCGTCCTAGCTAGTCAACAGGCCTGTCCGGAATACATCGTCACGCAGGCCGTCCTATCTTGCTGGTATTGACATCCCGGACTTGCCGATGAACAATACGCCCGGTCGTGTGTGTCTGATGCAGCGTAATGACGAAAGGGAAGTTCCATTCATGTCTACCGGACAAGTCCTCTCGGCCACGTTCGGCGATGTACATGTCCTGAAGTTTGTGGGATCGATTGGCTACACGGACGAATGGACATTTCCGCTCAGCAAGTCGCTTCGTGCCTATGTCGACAACTTGTTCCAGACGCCGGCGCCAGGAAGCAGCGTGTTGATTGACCTGACGGAAGCGAAAGGAATCGACAGCACGAATCTGGGGCTGCTGGCGGAATTGGGGAAGCGCTGTAAGTCTGGGTTCGGTACCAAGCCGACAATTATTGCTCAGCAAGGACGGGTGCTGAATGTCCTTCAAACGATGAGCTTTCAGACGCTATTCACCATTCTGGACGTAGATACGCCTATTCGCGGCGAATTGGACTCGTTGCCTGACGTGCCGGACTCGCAGGTGGATGTTGCATTCATGATCCTCAACGCGCATAAAAATCTGGTTTCGCTCAGTGAATCCAACAAAGATCGGTTTCAGATTGTTGTCGAAGCGATCGAGGACGATTTACGACGCAAGGGCCGGCTGTAAGGCGCAGTTTACGCCGACGCAACAACGTACCTGCGCGAAGTGTGTACGTGCAAGACATGGAGACTGCGCCGTGAAGAACTCTCGTGAGCGCCTTCTGTTTATGGCGAGCTGCCTCCTCGCCGTCTTGGACTACGATACAACCGCAGGATCAAACGTGAGAATGCGATCGATAACCGTCTGTTGCTGATCTTTTGTCAGGTCGTTGTAGAACGGAAGGCGGACCATACGATCGCTGACTGATTCCGTAACCGGGCAGTCGCCCTTCTTCCCACCGAGTCGCACCCCCATGGCCGACGAGTGCAGCGGCAAATAGTGAAACACCGCGCTTATGTCTGCCTCCTTCAGGTGGTTGATGAACGCTGTGCGCACTTCAAGCGAGGGCATGAGCATGTAGAACATGTGATAGGACTGCTCGCAGTGGTCGGGAACGTGCATAAGCTTCACGCCGTGTCCGGCGGCCCACCCTGCCAAAGAGTCATGGTAGCGGTTCCAGATTTCTTGCCTGTATGCCTGAACGCGATCGCGGGCCTCAAGCTGCGCGTACAAGAATGCCGCCAAGATGTCGGAGGGCAGGTAGCTTGAACCTTTGTCGACCCATCCGTATTTGTTGACCAGGCCGCGATAGAACTGGCTTCGATCGGTACCCTTCTCGCGCAACACTTCGGCGCGCGCGACATCGGATTCCCTGTTGAGTAAAAGCGCGCCGCCTTCACCGCACGTGAAGTTCTTGGTTTCGTGAAAGCTCTGGATAGAGAAAGCGCCGAAGGTCCCGAGAGGCCTTCCGCGATAGCGCGCAAAGAGTCCGTGTGCATTGTCTTCCACGACAGGAACGCCATGGCGGCTAGCTATGTCCATAATGGTGTCCATTTCGCAGGCAACACCCGCGTAATGAACGGCTATGATGGCGCGCGTACTCGGCGTGATCGCCTGTTCAATGAGACGTTCATCAATATTGAGCGTGTCGGGACGAATGTCGACGAAGACCGGTCTCGCTCCATGGAGTACAAACGCATTGATCGTGGATACAAACGTGTAGGAGGGTACAATCACCTCGTCATCGATCGCGATATCAAGAAGAAGGGCAGCCAGTTCCAGCGCATGGGTTCCAGACGTCGTTAAGAGACACTTCGGCACGCCAAGCGCGCTCTCGATAAGGCGGCTACACTTACTCGTGAAAGGTCCATCGCCGGAAATATGGCCATTGCTGATACATTCGGAGACGTACTCTAGTTCGCGACCGAGAAACCCGGCACGGTTGAATGGGATGTACCGCAATTCGTGGTTACTCATGTAGCTCCAAGTCTAATTTCCAAAAGTTCAGTCTTGCTCACTTGTCCAATCTAGGCTACACAGTAGACTGACTCGCAGGCCGATGTCCACAACGCCGTATAGTATGGCGTTAGCGAGTATACGCTATAGGTTGTGTTTGGCGCGCAACGACCGTAGAATTATGGGCTAGTCCCGGTGCTTGTGCCGGGAGTGACGCAACGTGGTCAGGCGTGATGCGCTAAGTCACCACGAGCCCGTCATCCGCCAAGGCGCGTAACATTGAGACTTTCAACCGACAGCAACAAGGGCACAGGGATGAACGAGAAGCAACAGAAGACGCTCCTACTGGGTTGTGGCGTGGGATGCGGTGTCATCATATTGGTAGCAATAGTTCTGCTTATCGTCTCGATGATACTGTTTCCGCGTTTTCTTGAATCGAAAGCTCCGGCTATTGCCGAGAGTATCCAGCGAGACTATGCCGATTTAAAGACAGCAGGACGCGTGCCCGCGGAGAACGTTGCCGAATACGACGCATTGGCGAACCTGAGTACGGAAGCGAAGCCGGGCTTCTGGGGACTGCTTGTTATCAAGGCGGCGCTCGACAACCACTTGGCGGACGGCAAAGTGAGTGCCGATGAAAAGGCCGAGGCAGCAAAGCTGACGGAGTTCATGAAGGCGAACCCGGGAGCGGGTTTCTTCAAGATAAAGTCGTTCGTATCCGAGCATCCAGATCTGGAGGCGGGCATGGGACGTATCGATCCGTCCGCTCTGGGGTTGACTCCTTCGCGATAGCACGAGCAAGGCACTTGCGACATGCCGTAAGGTATCTCGCGAACGCACGGGATACGAGACTGTATCCAGTGTGTTTGTGAGAAGCCCGCTCTAGCGCCGCCAAAAAGCCGGTACGAAGAGCACGAGAATGGGAACCAGTTCAAGACGTCCCACGAGCATGGTCAAAGACAAGAAGAACGTTCCCGACGGCCCGATTAAATGAAAGTCACGAATGGCCCCGACGTGTTCGAGTCCGGGACCGCAATTGTTGATGCACGCCGCCATTGATGATACGGCGGATTCGAATGGCAAGCCCATGGCAGACATAAAAAGGCAACCGAAGCCGAACCAGAAGACGTAGAGACAGAGGAATTGCAGGGATCTGGTAACCACCGCATCGCTGACGACTTCACCGTTAATGCGCAGGGGCCGGACAGTCTTCGGACGGAATGTTGTCTCCAACCGCCAATAGCACAGTTTGGCGAACATCAATAAGCGCACAATTTTGAGTCCACCTGCGGTGGACCCCGCGCTTCCGCCCAGAATCATCACAACAATCAGGATCATGCGCGACAGATATGGCCAGCGATCAAAATCGTCTGTAATAAAGCCTGTATCTGTCATGCAGGATGCCACTTGGAAGGCTCCGACGCGAAGGGCATGACCAAAACCGTAGAACTGGCGCTCCGGCATGGGCTGGAATGACTCTCCCTGATCGGGGAATTGCCCCTGCAGCCCCATGAGGTTAAACGTAACCAATGCGGTGGCGACGATGAAGACTCCGATGAAAAGTCTCCATTCGGAGTCTTTTAACAGCGCTTTCCAGTCACCCAAATACATCGCGGCGAACAAACCGAAGTTTGTACCTCCGATCAGCAGGAATACAATGATTACAATTTCGATGGACAGGCTGTTAAAAGCGCCGACACTCATTTGGCGTGTGGAGTAGCCGCCCGTCGCCAATCCTGCAAAGGCGTGGCATAGGGCTTCATGAAAGTTCATTCCGGCAAACATCAGGGCAATGGTGTTCACGACTGTGAAGAAGAAGTAGATGTTGAAGATGATGAGAGCGCTTTGCCGGAAGCGAGGCACTACGAGACTGGCCGCGGGTCCTGTGGACTCGGATTTCACAATCAGTTTGCCACCCGCCCCGAAATAGGGAAGCACGGCGATAAACAGGATGACGATGCCAATGCCACCCAGCCAGTGTGTAAAGGCTCGCCAGAAGAGAATGCTCTTGTCAACCGCTTCGATGTCCGTAATGACGGTGGAGCCGGTCGTGGTAAAACCGGAGACGCTTTCGAAAAAGGCGTCGTTGAAACTGAGTATTCCGGCGAACACGAAAGGAAGGGCTCCGAGCACGCTGACGACGATCCATGTGAGCCCGACCAGTCCAATAGCTTCGCGCTCGAAAATTCGCTTAGGCGCGTTTCGACCGAAGTAGCGCAGGCCGTATCCGATGGCAATTGAAGTCGACATGGAAGCGACTAACGCTTCCAGGGCATGCCATTCGCCGTAGTAGACAGCCCACAACATAGAGAAGACCATGGACAGGCCAACGGCGATACAAAGGAGGCCCAAGTATTGAGACAGAATGCGATAGTTCATGCCCTGCCACTATTCATAGGTCGGCAACGTGCGAGCTAAACCGCAGTGACGAGGACGACCTTGCCGGTGCTCTTCCTCTCTGCCACAAACTGCTGCGCCTGCGCTGCCTCCGCAAGAGGGAACACATGCCGCGTGATGATCTTGAGCTTGCCTTCGGCGAGCCACTTCTCCAGATCTTGAACGGCGTTAAACATGGCTTCGGGATCGGGAACGTAGGCCATCAGATGAAACCCTGACACCGTAAAATTGTTGGTGAGCAATTGAAGCGTCGTCACGGTATTGGGCTGCTTTCCAGCCAAGCCAAGTGTCACCAGCCTGCCGCGTGGCTTGAGGCAGCGCAGGCTCTTGTCAAAGATCTCGCCACCGATCGATTCGACGATCAGGTCACACCCCGCCCCGCCGGTGATGCGCTTGGCTTCCGCCGCGAAGTCGCGCTTCGAATAATTGATAGGGAAATCGCACCCTAATTCTTCGAGCAGTTGGCACTTCTCGTCGGTGCTGCACGTACCGAGGACCTTCGCCCCGAGATTCTTGGCGATCTGCACCATGAGCGTCCCCAGTCCGCCCGCGGCAGCTTGAAGCAAGACGAACTGACCTTCTTTCACTCTCGAAAGCGTGACCAGAGCGTGATATGCCGTGAGGTATTGGCAGGGAATCGCGGCAGCTTGAGGGAAGTCAAGGGAGGCCGGTTTTGGCATAATCCGCGACGCTTCAGTGACCACGTACTCGCTGTAGCCATTCTCGCAGAAGCCGCACACAGCGTCTCCAATGTTCCATTGGGTGGCGTCGGCTCCGACTTCATCGATAACGCCAGCCACTTCGAATCCCGCGCCGTACGGTGGCTTGGGCCCGTTCGGGTATAGTCCTTCCCGCTGCATGATGTCCGCATAATTGAGACCGCATGCTTCCACCTTGATCCGGACCTGCGATGCATTAGGCTCCGGCAGGGGCACATCGGTCACTTTCAAGACATCCGGACCGCCGAACTTGGTTACAACGACACTTCGCATGATGCATCATTTCCCGGGTTTTGGTTTCGGTTTCTTGGACACAGGCGAGAGCTGCCGCTTCGCCCACGACTATACCACACCGGCACACACCGGCTCATATCAAATGTCATCGATTCGGCCCCGGACTATGTTCAGGGCCAAGAACTCCGCAGCAAAACCTTCGCCTTTCGGACTGCACGCGTAGACGCCGCAACGGACGTTCGCCCCCTTGCGATCATCGAGCAAACGAGCAAGCCGAATTTGGGACCAGGAACCTGAGCCCGCCGAGGCATCCACGATATAGTCCACACCCTCTCGGCGTACGCGCAGCCGGACTTCGCGGCAATCTTCCGGAAAATCCTGCGTGGACCAATCCGAGTAGCCGCTGTTGGTTACGACCGCGCCCAGGCGGTTTGGTCCACCCGGTTCGTACTCAACAGAAGTCTTCAGCCAGCACGACGGCGAGAACCACACCATAAGCCCTGCTTGATCGTACTGATTCGCGGGGTGAAATCGCACCTCCGTCGTCATGACGAAATCCGTATTGACCGTTGTGTAGAGAAAATGACCGTTGTCGGCGGAGAAGCCATAATGGGTTTGCTGCCAGAAATCCGTTTGGGCGTCGGGACGTATGCGAAGACAATTTTCCGCCTCATCGATTTCCCAGCGGTTGGGTTCGCAGTACCACGTCAGCAACTCCGAGAGATGCGAAGAACGGAAAAACTCATCGAGGACAACTTCACGCATGGCGTAACTCCGGTTAGTGCATTAACGCGGCAACACGCGGCAACGTCTGACCGCAGGGTCCTTCAAGAAACACGTCGGTTACCGTCTCGGTGAACTCCGTAGGCTCAAGATTGGCCTCGATAATCAACGCGCCATTCCGTTTCGCGGCGAATGGCAGCCCCGCCGCCGGATACACTTGAGCCGACGTACCAACCACCACAAGAACATCGCAGACTTGAATCAGCGCTTCGGACTCGTACATGGCGTCCGGCGGAATGCCCTCGCCAAACATGACGACGTCAGGTTTCATGAGCCCTTGGCAAAGAACGCAATGGGGCGGATGCTTACCGGTCGTAGTAACGTCGAAGGTCTTTCGGGCGCGGCACTCCAGGCACACAAGCTCACGGAGACTTCCGTGATATTCGATCACGCGGCGACTTCCCGCCGCCTGATGCAGACTGTCGATGTTCTGGGTAATGATAGCCTGGATCTTGCCCGAAGACTCAAGTTGCGCCAGCGCCGAATGTCCGGCGTTGGGATTGCATCCATGCAGCGAAGCACTCAATTCGCACCAGAATGCCCATACACGATCGGGATCACGCAGATAGGCGTCGATACTGGCGAAGATCTCCGGCGGATACTTCTTCCAAATCCCGTCCGCGCCGCGGAACGTGGGTATCCCACTTTCAGCGGACATGCCTGCCCCGGTCACCGCAACGCCGCGCTTTGCATGCCGAAGCGCCTCCGCGGCCCTTTCGACGGAAGTGGTCATACGACCGGCTCGATGCGCTCCGTGCCGTTCATGTAAGGTCGCAACACCTCGGGAATCACAACCGAACCGTCGGCTTGCTGGTAGTTTTCAAGTACGGCAATCAGCGTGCGACCTACGGCCAGCCCGGACCCGTTCAGGGTGTGCACAAACTCAGGTTTCTTCTCACGGCGACACCTTATGTTGGCACGGCGCGCCTGGAAATCGGTGCAGTTGGAGCAGGAACTAATCTCACGGTAGCACTGTTGGCCTGGAAGCCAGACCTCCAGGTCGTAGGTCTTTGCGGAGCAGAAGCCCATGTCGCCGGTGGAGAGTGTGATCACCTGGTATGCGAGACCCAGAAGCTGCAGAATCACTTCGGCATTGCGCGTTAGGGATTCGTGCTCGTCGAAAGAGGTATCGGCCGTGGTGAACTTGTACAGCTCTACTTTGTCGAATTGGTGTTGGCGCAACATGCCGCGGGTGTCTTTGCCGTAGGAACCCGCCTCGCTGCGGAAGCATGGGGTGTACGCAACATACTTGCGAGGCAATGTACTCGCATCAAGTATCTCTTCCCGATGGAGATTCGTGAGCGGGACTTCCGCCGTAGGTACAAGCCACAGATCGCGCCCTCTCACCGTGAATGCCTCTTCGGCGAACTTGGGAAGTTGGCCCGCTCCTTCCATGCTACTCCCAAGCACCATGAAGGGTGGGAGTATTTCCGTGTATCCGTGTTCGCGGGTGTGCACGTCGAGCATGAAGCTGGTGAGGGCGCGTTCGAGGCGCGCGCCGGCGCCCTTCAGTACCGTGAAACGCGCGCCGGATACCTTCGCCGCGCCTTCGAAATCGAGAATGCCCAACTTTTCGCCGAGTTCAACGTGATCGCGCGGCTCGAAATCGAAGGAAGGGGGTTCTCCCCACTTTCGCTCAAGACGATTGGCACTCTCGTCGGGACCCACAGGGACCGATTCATGCGGGATGTTCGGAATAATCAGCAACTGCTCGCGAAGTTGCGTGTCCAGTTCGCGAACGCGCTCGTCTTTCTCCTTGATCGCATCGCTGACCTTCTTCATCGCCGCGATGGCTTCGGTCGCGTCTTGTTTGGCGCGTTTGAGCTTCGCGATTTCTTCCGATTCGCGGTTCTGCTCGGCGCGAAGTTGCTCGACCTCGTAAAGGACCTCACGCCGCTTGGCGTCCACTTCGAGAATCGCGTCCAAATCAAGCGGAGAGCGCCGGTTCTGCAACGCCTTTCGCAGCGTCTCACAGTCTTCGCGCAATAATTTCACGTCTATCATGCGGCAGTTTTCCTAGATTGTCCTTATGAATCCGCGAACCATGCACATTGCAGGCGGCGCGGCGTACAGATGAGCCTATCGCGATCCCCGTACAATTGAGAGGATGCGATCCAAGTCGTCCAGCGAGTAATACTCGATTTCGATCCGTCCCTTGCCAGCCCGGTCGGCATTGGGATGAATAGAGACGCGTGTGCCAAGGCTACGCCGCATCTCATCTTCCAGCGCGGCCACGTGCGGGTCACGCGAGGCCGGTTTGCTGGATGCTTTCGGCTTGGGAGGCGCGGCCAAGCGCTCCACTTGCCGTACGGAGAGGCCCTGTTCGACGACGGCGCGCGCCGCGGCGCTCTGCGCTTTGGGCGATTCGAGCGCCAGGATTGCACGGGCGTGTCCCATCGAAATTTTGCCCTCGGCGACACTGCGCTGCACGTCTGCAGGCAAATTGAGCAAACGCAAGGTGTTCGCAACCGTTGCGCGCTTCTTGCCGACGTGCTCGGCCATCTCTTCCTGGGTCCAGCCGAATTCGTGCATCAGGGCCTTGTAACCCTCGGCCAACTCAATCGCGTTCAGGTCCTCGCGCTGGATGTTCTCGATGAGTCCCAGCTTGAGCATGTCGGAATCGGACACATCGCGCGCGATGGCGGGAATTGTCGCCAATTCGGCCATGATGCTGGCGCGAACGCGGCGCTCGCCGCTGACCAGCTCATACTCGCCGTTTCGGAAACGGACAATAATGGGTTCCACGACGCCGTCTTCGCGGATCGAATCGGCCAATTCCTGCAGGGCTTCTTCGTCGAATTCGCGGCGCGGCTGTTTGGGATTGGGCTTGATGGCGTGCGGGTCGAGCTGCAGAACGCGTTCACCGGCTGCCGTTGCGGCTGCATCTTCTTGCGCGGCTTCGGAGGCTGGCGCCGGTTCCGAGATACCGCCAATGAGCGCCCCAAGTCCTCGGCCTAAGCCGCCGCGTTTCGGTTTAACCACGGGATATCACCTCCCTCGCCAACGCCAGATAGGCCACCGCACCCGGGGACTTCAGGTCGTAGAGAATGACCGGCTTCCCGAAACTGGGCGCTTCGCTCAAGGTGACATTGCGCGGTATTACGGTCTGATACACCTTGTCCCCGAGATGTGCACGAACATCGTCCACCACCTGCTTCGACAGATTCGTATGTTGATGCATGGTGAGCAGGACTCCTTCGACCTTCAGCGACGGGCTCAAGCGATCCCGCACAAGCTTGATGGTCTGGAGCAATTCGCTAAGCCCTTCCAGCGCGAAGTATTCGCACTGGAGGGTAATCATGACGCCGCCCGCGGCAACGAGTCCGTTAACCGTAAGCAAGCTCAGCGACGGCGGACAATCGATAAAGATGAAGTCGTACTCGTCCTTCAGGGGTTCCAGACAACTGCGGAGACGGTATTCGCGGCCGTCCACTTCAACGAACTCAACCTCGGCACCCGCCAACTGGCGGTTCGAAGGTGCAATGAACAGGTTTTCCATTTGCGTCGGGACAATCACGTCGCGCATGGAAACGTGATCGACCATGGCTTCGTAGACCGTGTGTTGCAGGTCGTTCTTGCCCACGCCAAGGCCGCTCGTTGCATTTCCTTGCGGATCGATGTCGACCAGCAAGACACGACGTCCCGCCGCGGCCAAGCACGCCGACAGGTTTACCGACGTCGTCGTCTTGCCCACGCCACCTTTTTGATTGGCTACTGCAATGACTCGTCCCATTGCCCCGACTGCAAGAATGGTAGAAGGGAACCCCGTTCCCCGAAACGCATAGCGCCGCCCCGTCCGCGTGAAATCGCGGACACAACACGCTTTAAGCCGCGTATGATACGTAGCGATCCGCAAGCAAGTCAATCGGATTAGGGGCAGGAATCACGCAGGGAATGGGCTCCGCGAAGAAGGATGGAGGATTGCTCTGGAGAATCTGCGATATCACGGAGAAATACAAGAAAAGCCGGATCATGCAAACCGGTATTCGCTTGCGGCACAGCGGCCAATGACCGGCGGATTGCGGAAAGCGACACCGTGGCGCTGTGTCGCCGTATTCGTTACTATAGAGACGGGGGTGATGAAATATGATGCGTACGTTGGCCGTGACCTCGCTTTGCATGGTGTGCCTTGGCGTAGTCGCCTTCGCGCAAGACACCGGGGTTGCTCCCGGTGAACTGGATGGATTGCGAGCTGCAATAGCCGATCTGAAGCAGTGCTCTCCGAATTCCTACCCACGGGGTGACGAGTTCCTTGAACAAGTCGACTCATTGACGAAACACAAAGCTTCGAAACAGCGAAGTGAGTTTGCGCGACTTCAACGCGAGGCCCTGCTTGGCAATCCTCTGTTGACGGCCTCTCCCCTGCTCTTCGTGTCGCGCCCGCAATATAAGCCGGATCACCACAACACCGAGACGATGTTCCAGACGGGTGAAATCAACACGGGGAGCTTTGTGGGGGGTGGCGCGCTCAAAGTACTCGAAGTACAGACGGGTGAAGTGCGCACACTCGTGGACGTGCCCGCTGGAATTGTTCGCGACCCGGAAGTGGATTTCGACGGTTCGAAGATCGTCTTTTCGATGCGAAGGGACATCCAGGACGACTATCACATCTACGAGGTCGACGCCGACGGTTCCAATCTGCGCCAATTGACGTTTGCGCCGGGTGTATCCGACATCGATCCGCTGTATCTGCCCGACGGCAGCATCGCGTTCTCGTCCACGCGCGAACCCAAGTATTGCATGTGCAACCGGCACATCATGGCCAACCTCTATCGCATGGAGCGCGACGGGGCGAACATCGTTCAAATCGGGAAGAGCACGTTGTTCGAGGGGCACGGCGCGCTGATGCCCGACGGGCGAATTCTGTACAACCGCTGGGAGTACGTGGACCGCAATTTTGGCGACGCGCAAGGATTGTGGACCGTCAATCCGGACGGAACCAACCACGCTCTCTATTGGGGGAACAATACGGAATCGCCCGGGGCTGTGCTGAATGCACGGGCTATCCCTGGAAGCGAGCGCGTGTTGTGTGTGTTTGGCTCTTGCCATGACCGGCCTTGGGGCGCGATCGCGATCATCGACCGGCGATTGGGCATGGACCTGCGCCCCCCGGTCATTCGGACGTGGCCGGCAAGTGCGATTGAGCTTGTCGGCGAGGGCGATCAGTCGCGGTTCAATATCGACACCTTCAC
>JAIBAQ010000093.1 GCA_019695095.1 Candidatus Hydrogenedentota bacterium | reverse complement strand
CATTTCTCCCATGTGCTTTTGAATGCATCACAACCTTGGAGTGTTGTGCAATGCCCCAGAAAAACCTCTCCATTTCGAAGCTCTCCATCGTCTTATCGACACTGATTGCAGCTCCTTTCTTTGCACTATCCGCTCATTGCGGCGAGCTTGACCCCCTGCTCACGCAAATTGTCGAGCGACAAAATGCCGCTCTTCATCGCTACACGACGTATGAGTACTCAGTTACGACAACCGGTCACAGCACGTTTGGCGGGAACGACGAGAAGATCGATTCTCAGTGGGACGTAATCAGAAAAGGGGATTCGTTCTGGGCAACACGGAGGGTTCTGTCAACGATTGTCCATGAAGACGACCCAACGCCGCGTGGGCAGGAGGTCCTGACTTCTCGGTTTGTGGCGAATCCGGACTATTTCGCCAATTGGATGAGGGCCAATGTCCCCTCTGTTCAAATACACTATCGTAAAGACTGGTCCTCCAAGACTCAGCAGACGGAGCTCAATCGAAGGATTGACTCTATGACGGGTCCCGACCCGTTCGAAGTGGCGTGGAGCATTTCGGAGAACGGTCTAACGGTAGGCGATCTTCTGAAGAACGAGCGGACATTTTCCGAAGACGAACGGCCCACGTGGACCGTACAACCCTACACGGAGGCCGGTGGAGGGCGTGAGCTGCTACTCAAACGTTGCCCCGCGAAGACCACCCAACCGGATTTGATGGTTGTCGTCGACCCAGACAAGGACTATGTTGTTACCCAAGTGAAGTCATTTCCCGACAAAGGCGACACCCCATTCCGTATAGTCAAGCGGTCGTATGAGCAGATCGACGGCGTCTGGTTGCTCAATCGGTTGGAATACTCGGAGTCCGAGCCAGAAGAGCTGGAGGAGCAGTACGTCAGCGTGTACAAGATACGGAAGTTGGGCTCCGACGCGCCTGCCGACCGGTTCACGCTGGCAGGATTGAGTCTTCCGGAACGTGTTGCGCTTTCCAAGATAACCCCCAGTGCGAAAAGCCCCGGCAAAGCCGAACATTACGAGTACAAGAACGGGGAGATCATTCCCCTGAAAACAATCGAGGAAGACCTCAAGCTTCAGGTTGAGCTCGGAATCCTTCCCCCAAATGTTCTGAACAAGGCTCCTGAGCACTGACAGTGTCCATTTCTGCATATTCGGGTGCTTGAGATCCCCGCGCCATTGCCCCGCAATAATCGCTGGGTAAATTCTGGACAGTTTCGCGGAAGTCGTTTATAGTATGGGCTGGTTAGGCGCAGGCAAGTTGGGAGTAATCCGCTCATGACTGCAATGACAGATACCGCCGGTGCGCGACGTCCGAGTGTAATGGCCGGGTTGGGCATTACCGTCTTGGCGTTGGCATTTGCGTTGGCGATCCTCGCCGTGGGCACGAAGGCCCTGGTCGCGCTGATTGGCGCGCTCGTATTCGTGCTGATGTTGCGTAACCCGATGGTCGGTTTGTACGTGACGACTGCGCTGCTTCTCCTTTCGGGGACGGGATCGAACATTGGCGCATTTGCGGGTGGCGTGCCGGTTACCGGGGCGAAGCTCGTGGGTATTGCCACCATTGCGGCGTGGCTGCTAAATGCTCTCACCACGGGCAAACGCTTCTACACGGGCACTCCAGTAGTCTTGGCGTTGGTATTCACGGGATGGGCCGCGGTAGGAATCGCCCTCTCGCTCGCGTGGCGCGCGCAATGGCCGGAATGGACGCGTCTTCTCACGGTTGTGGGGTATTTCATCCTCGCGATACACCTGCTGAACACGCGGGAGCGCATTCACCGGTTTGTGGTGCTTATCCTCGTGTGCGGCGCGGCGATGAGCGCATTTGCCGTAGCGCAGTATTTCGTGCCCGCGTTGCAGGCGGGCGGCGTGAGCGGTATCCAAAGTATCGCGGGCGGCGGCGAGTTTGCCTACGTCGATCCCGAAGGGCTTTCGTCGGGCGCGGCGGTGCGCGTGAGCGGCCTCACGGGACACTCGAACTGGCTGGCCTTCGCGCTGCTGCTGATGCTTCCGCTCAACGTGTATTGGTTCTCCACGGTGAAATCGCTCCGCGCAAAGCTCTTCATATCACTGTGCGCGCTCCTGGAAATTGCTGCCCTCGTACTGACCTTCACGCGATTGGGGTTGCTTGTAGGCGTTCTTGTCGCGGTTGCGTTGGTGGTTAAGGGTTTGGTGCACGTAAACCCCTATCGCATCGTCGCGCTTGCCGTTGTACTCGTCTTCGGTTGGGTGTTATTGCCGGGCGCGTACAAGGAACGCGTCTTAGACTTCTCGGGTTATTCGGGCAGCGAATCGACTTCGGCGCGGCTTGAATTGCAGGAGTACGCGTGGCAGTACATGCGCGATTTCCCCACCGCCGGTATTGGCCTCGGCGGATTCGGGCTGAAGTTCTACGACGAGAATTCGCGATACTCGGCCATGTTGCGCTGGATGAACAAGGAGTTGGGCTGGAACCCCGTGTACTACGGTCCGCACAACATGTACTTGCAGGTCGGTTCCGAAGCGGGCGCGGTGGGATTGTTCCTGATGATTCTCATGATGCTCGTGGCGCTCAAGAACGCCCAGAAATCGCAACGCTTATTTAAGGAGGCGGGCGATTCCAACATGGCGCTCCTGGCGGGAACGGTCTTTGTCAGCCTCATTGCGTTTGTGTGCTGCGCGGTCTTTCTCCATGCGCTGCATCAGAAAATCTGGTGGATGGTGATGGCGTTGTCCGCGGCGCTGCCACTCTACGCCGCTACGCTCAAGTCTCCCGCGAAGAACGGAGCCAACGGCAACTCGGCCAACGGGGCCGCGCCTGCCGCCCAGCCGTGATCGGGTCGCGCGCGAAGTTCGCTTGCCTTGCCTGGGTGTCCGCGGCACTCGCGGCCCATGCCCTCACCGGATCCATTGAAATCGCCGGACCATCCGGCGCAGCCATCCCGTATGCGTTCGTGGGCCTGATGAACGACGACTACTCCATGGCGGGTCAGGCGAGCACCGACCTTCAGGGACAGTTCACCATCTCCCCCGACAAGCCCGTATCGTCGGGATTTCTTTTCGTGCAACCTCCTGCGCAGGAAAACGCAGAGGGCATCGGCATCTATCCCGCGCAGCCTCGCATGTATCGGTACCAGGGCGAGGAATCCGTCTCAATCAAACTGCCCGCCGCGGGCTGTGTCGTCATCAAGGCCTATGACGAGAACGGCAAGTTGCTCCGGTGGGACGATCTGCGCAAGCGGGGCCTGTTCGCCAACCAGTTCATGTACGCCACCGACTTGGATGACCGGGCTGTCCCAGCCGTGTGCTGGCCGGTATTCGATGCGGAAGCGCGCGAGAAAGGCCAGCCGCGCGAATTGGGATTGCCCGCTCTCGCAGTGGAACCTGGCAGCACCGTTGCCATCAATATGCTGTTCTGGCAGACGTCTTCGTACGGACGGCTGCATCTTCGCGCGGACAACTCGGGCAAGGGATTTTCGATCGAGAAAGCGGGCGATTCGCGCGTGCTGGACCTCAACGTCGAATTGCTGAAGACGGCGATCCACGATTTCGAGAAGTCTGGTCTCCTGGTTGGTGATGCGCTCGCGAAATACCGGGCGGCATGTGACGAGGCGGAGAAGCAGACGGACCCCAAAGAACGTGCCGCTGTCTCCGACAAGGCATTGTGCGAGGTGTTGCGCAGCCGCGATGAAGCCCAACTGCAGGCGGCGCGCGCGGCCATTCCGATGGTGCGCAAGGGGTCACTGGCCGTCACCGTGAAGGATGCAGAAGGGAAACCTGTTCCGAACTGCGAGGTGCGTCTTGTACCGAAGTCCCAGGATTTCCTCTTTGGCGTGTTTGAAGGCAGTCCCTACAACGCATCCGCGTTCCGCATCGCGCGCGAAGCGGGATTCAATCTCGCGACCGTGCTCTTGGGCTGGGGATGGACCGACGAACTGGGCGCTCCTTCGGGCGTGCAGGGTATCGATCAGACCTTCGGCATTTCCGCGCTGCGCAAGCTGGACTACACGGTCAAAGCGCACGGCGTGGTCTGGTTGCAGAGCTACGGCATACTTCCCGAACGCGTCGCGACCCTGCCTCCTGAGCAACTCGCGTCCGAAGCGGTTGAACACGCTGGCAAACTGGCCGACGCATTCGGCAAACACATCGCTGTATGGGAAGCGATGAACGAGCCGAACTTCACCAACGAGGCCGGATTCACGCGGGAATCCATGCTCGATCTGTTCGACAAGTCCGCGACGCGTCTCAAGCAGAATCCCGAATTGCACACTCTGGTGAACGGCGCGCACGAAAGCGACTACGGCAAAGCCTTCGCTATCTACGGCCTCGACAACAAGCCGGTCGATCACTGGGTATCGACGTACGCAGCGTTTCTCGCGGAAGCCGAGCGCGCAGGACAAATGAAGAACGTCGATATGGTCGGCCTGCAGTTCTATCCCGGGTTTCACTTCAACGACAGCTTTGGAGGTTTGCAGGGTCCTGCAATCACGCCGGCCGGCTTTGCCGACATGGTGTCGCGCTATGAAGCTTTCAAACGCGACATCCACATCACCGAGTTCTCCGTGCCGTCGACATATGGTCCTCAATCCACGAATGGCTATTGGCGGAAGCCGTGGGATGAAGATGTCCAAGCCGAGTATGCGGAGACGATCTTTACGCTCGCGTTTGCGCGGCCGAGTGTGAAGTCCATTTCGTGGTGGGATGTCTCCGATAATAAATCGTCGGTCATCAACGGCGGTCTGATCGCGGCAGACGGCAGGGAAAAGCCGGTTTTGCAGCGGTTGCGCGCGCTTCTCGCCGAATGGAAGCCGAAAGAAGTCGCGGGTAAGACAGATGCGCAAGGCATTGTCACGTTGTCCGGATTTGGGGGGGATTACGCGGCCGTTGCCGTTTTGCCTGATGGCAAGGAAGTGCGCGATGACACGCACGTCGTAGAACGCGAACGCGGCGCCATGACGCTTGCGCCCGGAGGCGCGGGGTGAAACGCCTTAACCTGCTGTATCTCATCCGGAGCTGGGAGTTCGGCGGGTCGCATTCTATCGTGCTGCACCTGATGAAGCACCTGCCTGCAGAGCGCTACAACATCATCTGCGTACCGTATGATGCTTTCACGGCTGGCGATCGGCTCTTCATCGCACAGGCGCAAAAGCGCGGGCTTACGATTGCCGAAGACCGCGTGCCGTGGAAGTCGCGGCGTGATTGGGGCCGCGCGCGCGATACTGTCAATGTCTTGATCGAGAAGTACAGCATCGATCTGCTGCACACCCACGATCCCCATTCCAACGTTATGATTGGCATCGGCCGTGACCGGTGGCCGTGCGCGTGCGTCGCCAGCGCCTACGGGTGGTGGGACGGCCTGATTCCGTTTCGCCGCTTTGTGCACCAGTCGATCGAGCGGTATTTTTCGCTTCGCGGATTTGACCGCGTCATAACCGTCTCGCAGCACATGAAGAAGCGTATCCTGCGCGGTACGACACCGGAAGAACGCATTCGCGTGATCCCCACGGGCTTCGATCCCACGCCATTCCGCTACTCAGGCGATCGAATGCAGGCGCGGCGCGCGCTGGGACTGCGCGACGATGCCGTAGTCGTTGGAACGGTCAGCCGCGTGTCGGTCGAGAAAGGTCACCGCCACCTGATTGATGCCGCGGTTAACCTAATACGCGTGCATCCCAATGCGCACATACTTATCGTCGGAGATGGGCCTGCCAAGTCAGATATCGACGCGCAAGTGAAACGCTTGGGTCTCGGATCGCACGTAACGCTGACGGGGTTCTGCGAAGACCTTTCCGCGGCCCTCTCCGCAATGGATATCTTCGCCCAACCCTCGATCGAGCAGGAGGGACTCCCTACGTCGGTGCTCGAAGCCGAAGCCGCAGGATTGCCCATCGTTGCGTCCGATATTGGCGGCACGAGCGAAACCTTAATCCCCGGTGAAACCGGCCTACTCGTGAAGCCAGGCGATGTGGATGCCCTAGGGACCGCATTGGGCGAGTTGATTGCAGACGCCTCGCGTCGTCAAGCCATGGGAGTTGCGGCGCGCGCCTGGTTCGAGAAGACCTTCACGCTGGATCGAATGATCGACCTGGTGAGCGCCACCTACGACGAGGCTCTGGACCTCCATGCGCGTAGCCATTGACGCCCACGCGATCGGGACGGGTGCAGGAGGTAACGAGACCTACATGCGCGAACTGTTGTTCGCGCTTGATGCACACGCGCCGAATCTCGACGTATTCGCGCTGATGCACCACGGGGCTCGTATCGAAGGCGCTACGCGCCTAAAGACGTACGCGCTGGCCAATGTGCCGTCGGCGTTGCGTGTGCCGCTGCAATTGCCCGTGGCTGTCCTTCGCACGCGGAGCGATTTGTTGCACGTGCAATACAACGCGCCGCCCGTGTGTCCGCGCCCGTATGTCGTCAGCATTCACGATGTGGGTTGGGTGCATCATCCCGAGTTGTTTCCGCCCGCGATGCGCGGTCGTCTCAATGCGTTGACGCCCGGTACCTTGCGGCGCGCGGCGCGCGTGTTCGCGCTTACGGAAGCGATACGACGCGAGATTGCGGACGCATACGGTACGCCGATTGAGAAGATCGATGTGGTTGCGCCGGGCGTGGATCCGCGGTATTTCGCGCAGGCCTCAACGGATTCACTCGCGGCCGTTCGCGCGAAGTATGGTTTGCCGGATGAATTCGTGCTGTATGTTGGCGCCGTACAACCCCGCAAGAATCTGGCGCGTTTGGCCGAGGCGTTTGCGCGATTGAAAGATCGGGGCCTCCCACACGCGCTGGTCATCGCGGGCAAACAGGGCTGGCTTGCTGACGATGCAATGAAGCCAATTGCCGCGCTGAACCTTGGCGACCGGTTGCGTTTCACGGGGTACGTGGATGCGCGCGATCTACCCACGCTCATGGCTGCCGCCGCTGCTTTTGCGTACGTTTCAATCTACGAGGGTTTTGGGTTGCCTGTGCTCGAAGCCATGGCATGCGGTACGCCCGTACTCGCGTCGAGTGCGTCCGCCATCCGCGAAGTCGCGGGAGATGGAGCCCTGTGCGTCGATGCGCTCTCGGTTGACGCCATTGAAGACGGCCTCATTCGGGTTCTCACGGATTCGAATCTGCGGGAATCGTTACGACGGAAGGGTCCGCTCCGTGCAGCACAATTCACGCGCGAATCCATGGCCCGCGCCGCAGTGCGCGGTTACGAAAAGGCGCTGTAACGCAACTCGCGGTTCTCTGCTAACGCTCCACGACTGCAAACAACCGGCACGCGCTGGAATCGAGATCCTTGATGCGCAACGGCATCGCAAAGAGATAGAACAAGTCTTTATCGATTGCCCGTCCATTCGCCGGAAACTCAATGAGCAACGTGTCGCGACTCAGCAGCAGATCATGGAACGTGCGGCCGTCTTCAGGTTCGCGTCCGAAATTGATGGTGCTGTCGAAAGCAAACAGCTTCAATCCCAGTTCAGCGAAATACGGCACGCAATCGATGTCGAAATACAATGGGCGGCGTGGGGTATCGTTGCGAACGTACAGAATCTCGAATTGGCCGCGCCGAGGTTCCAGTTGTTCCTTCACGTGCGCAAGAGATACGCTCGGCGCACACTCCGGAATATCGGTGGTTAGCAAAGCCGCCTTACCCATGAAGTGATCAAGCGGATAGTCGGTGCACGTCTTGCCTTTGAAGTAGAAATGAACCGGCGACTCGATGTGGGTGCCCACGTGCGTATGCGTGTTCGTGATTTCGTACTTCAGCGTACCGTCGCCGAGCCGTCCTTCTCGAATGTCGAATGGACGGTCCTGCGGCATCGCGTTTGGCGTCACTTCCCACGACAAGTCCACGAGTTTGTACTTTGTCAGATCGATATTGAATACCATGCCTTCCTCGATTCTTTCTTTCCTACGGGACAACTACTGCACGCGCACCGAAAGGCGTGTGACTTTCGCTTTATCTTCCACGTTGGACGTAATGCGCAGCTCCTGGACCTTTGCAAACATCGACTCGACCAGTTTCACGCGTTCGGATGGAAATGCGCCGCGTTGTGATAGCAACGGGACGAATACGTCCGAAAAGAAGGAAGTCTTCGCGACAATCGCCGTGCTTGGGGGCGCAGCGGGATCGAGCGGCGGGTCGAGCTTTGTGAAGAGGCCCGATGGCTTCCCGCTTTGAAGCCGGTCAATGGCGGTTTTCACGTCGCCCATCTGAGTAGCGGCGGCGAGGGTGTCATTCAAGAGCGCATATTGCACCTCGTATCCGGAGTCGCCGGGAACCGGCACCGAGACAATCCGGACGCCGTTGTACATTTCAACGGTCAGCGCAGTCGCCGCGCTCTCCAGTAGCTCTTGGGCCTTGCCAGTTTTCAGATGGGTGAGCACAACGACGTTCGGCCTTCCAGAGGCGCCTTCAGTGGTCGCCACGGCCAGCTCTCCCGACATCGACTCGAGCAGACTTTGCGCGTCGCCCGGCAGCGAATCCGACATGCCCAAACCGCCCACCATGCCTTGAACCATGGACACGCCTTCATCGGACAACGGCAGTGCCACGAATCCGTTCGCATCCGATGGCAGTAGCGGCGCGAGACGCGGCAGCGCCGGCGCGTTGTTGGTGTCGGCGGGCCGTCGCGCCGTGGCTTCTAGCGCGGACTCGCCCACGCGCCATGTGACCACGGTAGGCACGCCGTCTTCGCCTGCATCCAGCAAAGCGCCGAGCAAGTCTGCGGTAACCGCAAGTGGACCCGTTTCGCGCTGATCGTCAGAGGGAGTCTTCGTGCCGCGCACAATCTGAATGAGGTCGGCCGTGGCAGTTGCTTCGGCGTCGTGAGGGATATCCGCGGGTTGCTGCCTTCGCGCGGCCACTTCCTTCGCGAGATCCGCTGAGTTGCCAATGACGATGCCTTCCGGTGTGAAAAACCAGCACAATCGCCCGTCTTCGCGAATGCGAAGTCCCGGTTCGATTCCCGCAAGTGCTTCTTCGCGAACTCCTTTGCCCTTCGACCAGTCCTCCACGGCCTGCTCGATGTATTTCTGGCTGTACCGAGGCAGAACTGCGACGAAGGGCCGCTGCTCTATTATCTGCTTGATCAGCGCGGCGGGATTCACGACCCCTGAAGGCAAGGTCTCCTGGGTAGACGCGTCAAGAGAAGCGGATGAGGTGCCCGAACCCAGATAGAGCGCGAGCGGCTGCGCGGGGTCGATTCCCTTCGCCATCGCGATGTCGATGATGTCCGTGGCATCCGGCTCTCCTGCCATCGTGGCCAAGGGTCGCGCGACAACCTGCGCCTCGACTTCTACGTCTACGTTTTCGGGGGCCGCGCGGTCGAGCAATAGCAGCAGGGCCTGATACGCGCCGTCGAAGGAAGGAAACACCAGCGCCGTCGTGCAGGTTTCGGGGGTCATGGCGATAAGCTGATCGGCGGTGAGGGGAGGAACCGAAGGTTTCCATAGTCCGCAACCTGAGACGATCATCGCGATCCACAACAGTGCGGAGACTGCGCAGACCTGAAAGAGTCGAATAGACTTCCATGTTTTGAAACCGGTTGAAAAGGACATGGGGTTCCTTGGCGTTACTGAGATACCGGAAGGTTCTTGCCACCGCGCGTCAACAGAATTGGGTCGTCGTTGGTACTACGATGCTTGGCGATGCGCAACACGTGATGTTCGCCGGACTTGATGTTGCGCTCCGCGTAATCCCGCGCCGCTTCCACATCGTCAAACACATCGATGACCACCGCCTCGTACGCGGCGTATTCGTTGTAGAGGTTGCGTCCTAGTTCGGCCAGTTGTTCATCCGTCAGTTGTGCCGGCGCCGCCAGGATCATCCCTTTCAGGGATGAGACATTTGGACCGAGCTCTTTCGCTTCCTCGGCGGTCCGGCCCCATTCCTTCAGCACTTCCACCTTGGGCGGACCTTCGGGTGCTGGCTCAAGAGGTGCATCCGGAGTCGCCGCGGCCTGCTTCTCCACCTCGGCGACTACGTCGCCTCCCGGCATCGGAATGGCGCCGCGCTCAATCCGTGCTTTCTCGGGTGCAGCCGAGGATAGACGCTCCACTTCTGCGCGCAACCGCTGATTTTCGTCGTGGAGATCGGCCACCAGTAAATCGAGCGTTTCATTGACGGAATCCTGCAAACGGCGTATCTCCGTGCGAAGCGCCGTAACCTCCGCTCCCAATTCTTCAATGGTTTTCGGAGGTTCAGGTTCCTTGGGAGGCTCTTCGGGTGCGGGCTGTTCTTCACGTACGGGCGGACCCAGGGGCGGCGGCGTTTCGTGCGGCGTCTCCGCGGCCATGCGCGCCAGCTCCTTGTTCAACTCGCGCACGGCATCCGGCTCGGCAGTCTCTTCCTTGGCGGCATACACCACGGTCTTGGGGGGTGCGACGTCGCGTCCGCAGCCCCAAACGCCCCATACAAGGGGTATGGACAAGCAAATGATGGCGATGTGCGCGCGCATAGGTGCTGGTTCCGCAGTCCTGCCAGGTTGTTCGAGATGCGTCAAATCGGCCGCCGTGCATTGTAGCATGCCAGTGGTCTTATCGGCGCGTTCGATTCCTAGTCCGGATTTCTCACGAACACACTTGAACCTCTCTCGCAACCAGTGTGTTTGCGAGACTTGCGACGAAAATCAAAGCGGCTCTCCGAAGACAGAGTGTGTTCGCGAGAAATCCTCATGGCATAACCTCAAAGTCTTGCACGTGAGCAATTTGCGTCGGCGCTCAATCGCGCCGGTGCAAATTGCGGACTATGGAATGCTCTGGTGGTCGCGGTCACGTAGACGGTACCAACAAAGCAAACCGTCGCGACCCGGCAGCGCCGGGCCTTGTCCCTCGGGCGAATCCACGTATGCATAGGCCACCGAGGAATATGCAAAAGGCCGCAACCGATCCGGGTCCCACGGATTCACAAACTGCATCTTGAATCGCTTCGTGAATCGGATTGCGTCCTGATCGTGAAAACGGTACATCGCCACGCTCGCGTTCAACGTGTCCTTTACGGGCAAACCGTGCAACGGTCCCGCAAACACACCCTCGCGAAAGTACCACCCGCCCATGAAATAGTCTTCCAGACCCGTCCCTGTGATTCTCGGCTTTTCCCAGTCCTCGTCGATATACACATACTCGGGGGCTTCCAAGAAGCTCAGATAATTGCGGTCCTGCCCCTGCATGGAGAGGGTGATACCCACGTACTGGCCCTTGCCCTCGAATTGTCCCACGTCGATGGGAATTGGGCCATCGTTACGTCCCGTGTGAAATTGGGCATGAAAATACCCGGCATCGCCCGGAATCTCATCCGTGAGCTGGTACAGAACATTCATGAAGACATCCGTGTCGATCGTTTCGTCAACGTTCTCCACTTCGATCCGGAACCCCTTGCGAAACGGCATCGGGAATTTGCAGAAGAATCCTCCGCTCGATGTGCCCACATAGTTCGATGCGAAGTTGCCAACTTCGCACAGGCCGACGCCAAAGAAATCCCCGGCCGGCGCTTCGACGGCGGGCTTTGAAGCCCCGTCCCAATAGATACGCAGAATCAAGGTCTTCAGGATGGTGGGACTGATGGCCGCGTCTTTGTTCCAGTGCTGCCAGAACCACCCCGGGAAGGTCATCCACAGGTTGGCAATGTAGCCTTTGCCCTTGACCTCTCCGATGGTGACCGTCTTTCCCCTGGGAATCGCAATCGTTTTGGAACGCCGCTCCAGATTGAACGTCGTCAGTTGATGCGTCTGTTCGTTCTGGCGTCCTGCAATTTCCAACGCCGATGCGACGGAATCCGTATCGTTCATCGTTCGCAACCCCGCATTTGAACGCGACCCAGCCGATGCGCCGGACACAAAACTAACCATGGCAACGGCAGCCATCGCGAAAACGGCAAATCCCTTCCAGCACCTCATCGGAATCCCTCCCTCATTGAGCCGTTCATCCGAGAACCATGGTGACCCAATCGCCGCCTGATTTCCAAGCCCGCGCGTCCTCCCTTCGAATCTTGCCCCTCATTTATACGCGCAAGTACGTTGCGGTCGGTGTGAGCGTAGCAGACGGCGCAGAGAAGACGGAGGCTGTTCAGTCTGCTGCCGACAAGAGTGTAGTCCGCAACTTGCACCGGCGCGATTGAGCGACGACGTAAATTGCTCACGTGCAAGACGTTGAGGTCATGCCTTCTTGTCCCGATTAAAGCCAATGCGGCGTTTGGGTGTAGGGTCCGGGGGAATGAGCAAGGGTTTCAAGTGGCTCCAGATGAGGCGAAGCGATTCGTCGTGCTTGAGGAGCGTCTTGTCGATCTCGGCAAGGCGCTTGAGGATTTCGGCATTGGCGGCGATCTGTTGGCGCATCTGGACGAAGGCCCGGACTACATAGACGCTCATCGCTACGGCTTCGGGGCTGTTCAGAATGGTCGCCGCCATGATGGCTCCATGTTCGGTGAAGGCAAAGGGCGATGTTTTTGAGAACTTGAGTTTGGAGAGGTGATCACAAACTGTGATCACCTTGGATTTTTCCTCTGCCGTGAGCTGAAATACAAAGTCCTCCGGGAACCGGTCTGCATTGCGCTTAATAGCTTGGTTCAGCACGCGAGTTTGAATGCAATAAAGTTCCGCCAAATCTGCATCCAGGACCACCTTCTGGCCGCGAACGGTGAGGATACAACTTTCAATCGGCTTGCCGGACTTCATAACACCTTAACTCCCGGAACCGGTCGCAATCTGCGGCCGGTTATTCGTACCCCGTGTGTTTTCAATGGTTTCCGCGTTTAAGGTCACAAATTGTGATCCTAAAGAAGACCATTCCACAACGGTTGGCTTCACAACTTCTTAACCCAGAGGCGATCGCAAATTGCAGTCGCCTCTTTGCAGACATACTATTTGCAGGGGTTTGCAGACTCTAGATCACATTTTTCGATTTTAAGTTGGTCCACTCTTCGCACGCTCAGAGTCCGCAAGAATCAGGGACAGACACGTCTGCGCTCACAGCGTTCGCTTCGCTTGCGTCAGTCCCTGATTTTTGCTCCGTCTTGACTCTCCCCGTGTTCCCCGTGGTTTGAAGGGTTATCTTCATGACACTTTGAACTCGTATGGGGTTTGGCAGACGACTAGATTATTGCCTTGAACAATCAGGTTGCCGGAACCGGGGTCGTCGCAGGAGAGTTCGGGAACGTCTTTGAGAAGGTGAAAGGGGACTTGGTGGTGGTGGTTGACCACCGCTTCTTTTCCAATCCAGTTCAGGGTCGGCATTGTGGTGCGTTACTTTCGTCAATTCAGTAGTGAAGCTATGACACGATAGCGCGGGCCGCGAGCTTGGTCAAGTCGCGGCGAGGCCACACTGTACTCAATGGGAACGGGTCGTTGCACGCGGGCTGCCGCCAGTTAGTTGCCCCCCGCTTAATACAGAGCCGTGTGATTTTCATGCGTGCGCGGCGCGGCGCGTCTCCCGTACACTACGGATTGGAGCAGGTCATTGGAGCGCGTAGGATGCCGAGTCGAGATGCAGAAGGTGTGTCGATGCTTTTCGCCTACGGCACGCTGTTGGACCCAGGCATTCAGGATCGGGTTATCGGTCGTTGCATTCAGGGACGGCCGGATGTCCTGGAGGGATACCGGCTTGCGTCGGTCGAGGACGGCGGCGAGACGTTTCCGAATTGTGTACCGGCGACAGGTGAACGCGTGCCGGGGCGTATCCTGGAACTGACTCGGGATGAGTTGGCGCGGGCCGACGGCTACGAGGGCGACCTGTACACGCGCGAGCGGCTTACCCTTGGCAGCGGTGTCAGCGCGTGGGTATACATCGCCCCGTAGGGGCAGGGGGGATTTGGTATGTTGAGCAGGTGTTTCGGATGGTTCGTATTTGCGGTCGTGATAGTGGCTGGCGCATCGGCTCAAGACGCCGCGTCCGCCAAGAACAACGCGTCGGGGTATGAGCTTGCCGCCTATTATTTTCCGAACTACCACCCCGATCCTCAGAACGCGAAGTGGCACGGCCCCGGATGGACGGAATGGGAACTCGTCAAGCGCGCGGAGCCTCGCTTCGAGGGGCATCGCCAGCCCCGCGTTCCGCTATGGGGATACACGGACGAATCGAAGCCGGAAGCGATGGAACAGAAGATCGCTGCCGCCGCTGATCACGGACTGACCGCGTTTATCTTCGATTGGTATTGGTATGAGTTCGGGCCGTATCTCAACGGCGGGCTCGACAACGGTTTCCTCAATGCCAAGAACAACGGCCGATTGAAGTTTTCGATCATGTGGGCGAACCACGATTGGCTGGATATTCAACCGTCGCAACGCAGCCGTCCCGCGAACATCCTCGCCAAGGGAGCCGTATCTCCGAAGATCTTTCGCGATGCCACGGACCACATGATCAAGCATTACTTCACCCACCCCTCGTACTGGCGGGTCAACGGAGGGTTGTACGTATCGTTTTACGACCTCACGGCACTCATGGCGGGATTGGGCGGCGTCGAACAAACGCGCGCGGAGATGGACGCGTTTCGCGAGCGCGTGCGCGCGGCGGGGCTTGGAGAGCTGAACATCAATGCCGTCGTGTGGGGACAAGCGGTCTTGCCGAGCGACAAAGTGGTGACCGACGTGAACGGCCTGCTCAAGGATCTCGGGTTCGACAGCATCTCCAGCTATGTGTGGGTGCATCATCAAGCGCTCAAGGATTTTCCGAAGCAGTCGTATGCGGCTACGCGCGATGCGTCGGTGGTGGATGCGGAGAAGTTCATCGCAAAGTATGAGCTGCCGTATTTCCCGAACGTGACAATGGGGTGGGATTCGAGTCCGCGCACCGTTCAATCGGACGTGTTCGAGAACGTAGGGTATCCCTATACGCCGGTGCTCGATGGGAACACGCCCGAAGCGTTTCGCGAAGCTTTACAGAAGTTCAAGGATCTGGTGGACCGCACGCCGAATCAACCGAAGATTCTGTCGTTCAACGCGTGGAACGAGTGGACCGAAGGCAGCTACCTCGAACCGGACACGGTGTATGGGCTGGGATATCTCGAAGCCATTCGCGATGTCTTCGGTGTGAGGAAGTAGAGGCTTTGACGGTAAGAGCGTGAGGCGCACGTGAACATTGTCCCCGGTAGCGCCGCAGTCGATTACTGCGGCGTGGCGTTTGCGCCCTGACAGGGCGCTCGTTGGGTGGGGACGGGTACCTGGGGTTTCGATTCGCGCCGTTGACGCGAATCTCACCCCAGGCTGGAGTATTTCGCGCTTACAGCGCTCTGGAGTATCGAGTCAAATCATCGGTGTGAATCGGTGGTCGAGTCATTGGCTTGCGGCTATGCCGCGCCGGGCTACGATGTTTTGCGTATTGCGGCGAGGAATAAGTACGCGTTGTGTACGTGGTGAGGCGCGTGGTTGCCTTTCGTGTGGCGGGCATCTTGCCTGCCTCTTCATTCCCTTCCAAAGCGGCAGGCAGGATGCCTGCCACACTCTTGGGCTCAAACCTAGATCCGAATACTGCGTTAGGGCCGGTATCCACTCCGCCGTGAGTGTTTACGGCTTCAGCACCACCGCCGTAATGGAATGCTTGGGAAGCGTGAGGGCAATGGGACTGCTCAGGTCGTCGCGCGGTGTTGTTGCGATTTCCACCGTTGTCTTTTGCTCGTTGGTGTCGTCGAGCCGCGATGGCGCTATCTGGTAGATCGTCCCCTTTGTGGGCGCGCCTTCGGGAAACTCCACGCGAACGGGTTGCTCCGATGCAATATCCAGGTTGAACAACACGATGGACCATGACGCGCCATCGTGAAATGCGAACGATTGCACCAAGTTGAATGGCGTCTCTTTGTCGATGCTCTTCCCTGTCGGCTGAACGCGGAGGGGGTTGCGGCCACTTTGCGCCGTCGACACGAGGTCACCCTGAACCGCCTTGTTGGCGAGTTCCACGCCGAGCCAGGTCGGCCGTTTGCGTCCCGTGGCGGCGATATCGCGCAGCATGCCCCAGATGCGCACGTACTCCTTGTTCTCCATGCGAAAGGCATACTGCAACGACGTGAAGCCACATTGTTCGCGCGCGCCGAAATCGCGCAGGTACGACAACATGTACAGCGGCAGGGCAATCGCGCCGGACGCGCCGGTGACAAACGCGTTGCGCACTTCAATGGGCGCGTCGCCTCCGGTCGTGTGGAAGTTGATCTCGTAGACGGCCAAGCGCGTGGACTTCGAACGTCTCGCGATGAAGTCCCAACTCTTGCGCACGTTTCCGGTGATTGCGTCCGCCGCAGGACGCGCGAACAAGGGATAGTACATCGTTTCCGGTGTGTCGCCGCGCTCCAACTCGCCGAAATAAGGCGCCAACGCAACGGTCGCGTGGTTGGTGCTGTTGGCAGCTATCTCGCCTTGCCGTTCAGGGTACCCCACCTGTCCGCCGATGATCAGATCGAGTTTCTCCGGCGTATACAGCGGGCTCGTCTTGAGAATGCCGAAGCGGTCGCCCGCGATGCTTCCGAGGCGTTCGCCGCCGAGAGCCGACGCGCCGAAAAACGGATCGCTTCCTGACGCGGCTCCCCACATTTCGTTGCCGTATTCCAGGTGTACCGTCGAGAACACGGACGTCCACGGCTCGGTCTGTCCCAACGCGGCGCGGCGATCCGCGTACGGATGGGCGCCGTCTGCGGGTCCGGCGAGGTATTCCACAATGCCCTTCAAATCGTTCGGAGAAAACGTAGGCGGAACGACGTACCAAGGCTCCGCGCCCACTTCGTTGCAGAGTTGAAGGAACTCGTGCAACGAAAAGCAGTAGTTCTCGGCAACACGCGACCCGGGCCGGAACCCGATGGTCTTGCGCGCCCACGGTTCGGCCAGTTGATTGTCGAGGGTGTCGCCAAGCTGGGTGCTCCAATTACGCAATACGCCGGGCCGCAAATCCTTCAACGCATTCACGAACGCGTCGGTGAACACCGTCGGGTTGGCATTATCGGCGCACTCGACATCGAGGTCGTCCAGCCACACGCCGGAGCCTTCTTCGGCGACGATGCGAAACAGAAGAATCGGATGATTGCCTTCGACCGTGTATCCGTCGAGCCGGTCGCCTCCTTCCGGGACCACGAACACGCGCTCGAACGATTGCCACTCCTCGGTAAGAGGAATGGTCTCGTCCACGAAGTACGCTTCGCCTTCGCGATAGAACTGCACGCGGATCTTGTCCGCACTACTTCGGCCCTTTGCCCAGAGCGACAGTTTCCAATTCCCCTTCACGACCAGCAGCTTGCCCGCTGTACGGTCGCCATCGCGCCATTCGCTGTCGAGATAGAGCGTGAAGTCCGGATTGGCTCCACCCAGTCGCAACGATTGTTTTCCCGGGCTTCCGGGTCGGGTCGTAGTTGTATCGACGGCGTCTTCGCTCATGCGGTTGCCCGCCGCGATGCCCGGCAGATGCGTGCGCGCGAAGAACACGTCCCATTTGTTGGGCGCGGGTCCATCGGCATCGAGATGAAAGACGTTCCGATTGTTCTCCAACGTGAAATCGGAAATGGCCCCCGAGCGCCCCTTGACCGCGCCGTACACGCCTTCGTATTCGCCGCCCTTCCAGAATCCCGCGGGCTGTCCGATCCCGTATTCGTCGAGATTCCACGCGGTTTCCCAGAAGTCTTGTACGATCCGCCGTCCCGTTGAGCCGTCCAGGGAGTGAAACACCGTGCCGTAGATGCCCGACTCGAAGCCTGGATTCGGAATAATGTTTTTGATCATCTGTTCCGCGCCATAGATGTTGCGCGCGCCGATGTTGATACCGAATCGCTTGGCTTTCGATATCACTGCGTCACCGGTCACGCGGATGATCGTCTCCGGCGCATCGGGATTGCGCGATTCCGCTTCGCGTTGCGGCGCGGGTGCCGGTGGAGTAGTAGAGATGTTGGCCGCATTGATTGCCGGCGAGGGGGCTTGCGCCGCTGCCACAGGAGCAGGCGTTGGGTCGGGGGTTGCGGAAGTTACGGGCGTTTCCACGGGCAGCGCTACACGCGCCTTAGCCGAAAGAGAATGCAGGAGGTCAGGCAACCACGCAACCGCCACGATGACCGTTGTGGCAACTAGTGAAATGACAAGCGCCCCCACTATCAAGCGGCGGTCGATTGTGGAACCGGGATCATCCATGCTGAAAACCTCCCCAACCATACGTAAGACGATAGCAGGGTCGGCAGAGGGAATGTAGTCTGCGGAGGGATAGACTCCGTGGACTCAACCGGGTAAGCTTACCGGAAGCCATATTGACGCGGGGAGGAAGCGTGAAGATCTCGGTAGTCATTCCGGTGTACAACGAGGCAAGTACCATCGCGGAGGTCGTTGCTTGCGTGAAGGCCGTTCCGTACGACACGGAGATCATCGTCGTGAACGACGCGTCCACCGACGGGACGCGCGAGGCGCTACAGGCTTTGGATAACAATGACGGGGTGGTCGTTCTTCATCATGAGGTGAATCAGGGTAAGGGCGCCGCGCTGCGAACGGGGTTTGCGCGCGTGACCGGAGACATTGTCATCATCCAGGACGCGGACCTTGAGTACGACCCCCGTGAATATCCGAGCCTGTTGGACCCGATACTCAGCGATAAGGCCGACATCGTGTACGGTTCGCGATTCATGGGCGGGCCGCGGCGCGTACTCTTGTTCTGGCATTCGATGGGCAACATGTTTCTGACCTTGTTCTCCAATGCCCTGACCAATCTGAACCTGACCGACATGGAGACGTGCTACAAGGTTTTCCGCGCGTCGATTCTCAAAGATCTCCAATTCCGGTCGAATCGTTTCGGTTTTGAACCTGAATTTACCGCGAAGGTCGCGCGACGGGGATATCGAATCTACGAGGTTCCGATTGCCTATCACGGGCGCACCTATGCCGAAGGGAAGAAGATCGGTTGGAAAGACGGCGTCTCCGCGTTGTACGCCATCGTGCGTTTCCGGTTCTTCGATTGAACGCACCACGCCGCGCGCGCCCTATGCTACAATCGCCCGAAATGCAGGTTCTTCCATGAAGACGTACGGACTTGATGCCACCCAGGATATCATTGTTGTTGGCGCGGGACCAGCGGGCCTCGGCGTGCTGCTGGCCGCGAAACAGGCCGGGTTGTCTGCCGTGGCTATCGACAAAGGTCCCGTGGCAAGTGCGCTCTGCTCCCATCCCACGTACATGCGCTGGTTCTCCACGACCGACAAGCTGGAGCTGGGCGATTTCCCGCTCGTGTCGACCGAGAAGAATCCTACGCGCCAGGAATACCTGGCCTATCTCAGGGCCTTCGTTCGATTCTTCGACCTGAAGGTTACGACATACCGGGAAGTGAAGAGCATCCTCGCCGAGAACGACCTCTTCCGCGTGGCCGCAATGGACATGTACGAACGCGAATTCGTGTGGTCCGCGCGACACGTCGTTGTCGCGACAGGCTTCTACGACAGCCCGCGCCGCATGAACATCGTCGGCGAGAACCTCCCAAAAGTCTCGCACCGCTATTCGGAGGCGCATTGGTATGCCGGACACGACGTGCTGGTTATCGGCGCGGGAAGTTCGGCGGCGGAAGTCGCGTTGGAGCTATACCGCAGCGGCGCACACGTCACGGTCGCCATGCGCGGCACCAGCTTCGAAACCAAGTATTGGATCGAGCCGGATATCGAGAACCGCATCAAGGAAGGTTCTATCGAGTGCTATCGCAACGTCGAGGTAGAAGAGATTCGACCCGACGAGGTGGTCCTGTGCCCGGAACGCGGCCCGCTCATCACCATTCCCAACGACTTCGTGCTCGCCATGACCGGCTACGAACCGGATACCTCGCTTATCTCCTCGCTCGGCGCGGTCATCGATGGCAAATGCCGGAAGCCGCTGCTGAACCACTACTTCGAGACGACGGTGCCCGGCCTCTACGTAGCCGGAACCCTCTGCGCCGGCACGGAATCCAACACCGTCTTCGTCGAAAACAGCCGCGACCACGGCCCCCGCATCGTCGAACACATCCTGAAGAAACGGTAGGCTAGGGATAGTCTCTTCCTCTTAAGAATAGCTTGTTCAGGACGACACTTGGAGCCTGTATTTATTTGTCATGCTGAGCGCAGCGAAGCATCTGGCATGAATGGAGCTGGGTTTTAAGCCAGATGCTTCGTCCGCCAACGGCGGACTCAGCATGACAGTGGTGTCTTGTCCGGTTTTACGAGGAGACCGCCCCCTTGCCAATCCGAGCGTTTTGGTCTATCCTTAATACATCGACAACCTATGTATGGGGACCGGGCTAGACGCATGAATCTCAAGGGGACATTGCCCACGCTTATCCTTCAGGTGCTGCTGAGCGGCCCGGCGCACGGCTACCGCATTGCGCAGGACATCAAGTCGCGCTCGAAGGGCGTTTTGGAGTTCAAGGAAGGCACGCTGTATCCGGCGTTGCACGAGTTGGAGAATCAAGGACTCATCCGTTCCGAGGAACGCACGATTAACGGGCGCGTCCGCCGCGAGTATCGTCTGACCGACGAGGGTCACAAAGTGCTCGTGGCCGAGCGCAAGGAGTTCCGGCGCATGGTGCGCGCGGTCTCGATGATTCTGGGGGAGACTTCGTGACGACCGCTTCAACGCCAGCCGATCCTTTCGCGACTTGGATCGCTACGGCCACGTCTGGCCTTTGCGCGGATGCCGTGACGCGCATCCGCGAAGAGTTGCTGCCGCATTACGAAGACACGGTCGAGCACCTGATCCGGGAAGGCGCAGGTCGCGAGGAAGCTGAGGCACAGGCCGTGCAGCAGCTCGGCAACGCCCGCAAGGCCCAGCGCGGTTTCAGGAGGACCAACCTGACCGTGATGGAGCAGAAGAGGCTAACCGATCTTGCCAAGCTTCCGGCTTTGCCATTTCGTATACCAGGAGTGCATTACTTAGTTATAGCTTCACCGTATGTCCTTGCGCTCGTGCTTCTCGCCTTTACCTGTTTGACTATCCAAGACTTTGCACCTCTCAAATGGACGTTAGTCGCTTTTACAGCAATTCTGGCCGTACCTTTGTGCGTATATCTTGCAACAATACCGGTGGCATTACCGATCCGGCTCGGGGTGCCCCGCTTGGGAATCGCAGTCTTCGTCGTCTTCTCGATTCTGTGCGTTATTTGGGGAATAGCAGGACTGTACGTGCAGATCTTCGTGTTTCCACTAGGCAACATTGATCGTTCCGCTATGCAGGTACTTGGCGCCTCGCTTCCCTCGCTTGTGACTACCATCTATGGGCTTGTCTGGCTTGTGCGAAGTGTGCGGCTATTCCAGAAGCTTGGAAGAGCGCACAAGACTCTCGAGCTTGGCGGAGGGGTTAGGTAGCGTCTTGGCCGTATTGGAGTCTCGCACAAACGCATTGCAGGATGTCGTAATCCCACTTCTCTCGACGAGTTTCGTTGAGTGAGAGAACTCGGTAGCGGGCCGGATAATCAGGCCAGATAATGTTCTCTTCGCTGCAGAATCATGGTAGACTCCTTCAAGAGCGCTGTCGACGTCGGACTTGCATTGGAGAGGATTAGATTCTATGTCCCGCGGTGAACAATACGTAGTTGACGCTCAGGGCAAGCGTACGGGGGTGCTTCTGTCCTTGGCGCGATACGAGAAGCTAATGGAAGACT
Source organism: Candidatus Hydrogenedentota bacterium (assembly GCA_019695095.1). Taxonomy (NCBI): domain Bacteria; kingdom Pseudomonadati; phylum Candidatus Hydrogenedentota; species Candidatus Hydrogenedentota bacterium. The sequence goes on along the minus strand of JAIBAQ010000093.1, from coordinate 2,737 downwards.
TACACGATCTTGCCGTAGTTGCAGAACGTCGCAAGGAAAGGCCGATCTCGCTCGACGAACTGACACAACGTCTTTCCCAAAATGGACCCTTATAGGATCGTTTTCAGGCCTTCCGTCGAGAAGGACCTTCGTGGCCTGCCATCGGTCCAGGTCAAACGGGTACTGAAGGCCCTTGAGTCGTTGAAGACCAAACCCATTCCTCCAAGGTCTGTTCGTCTTTCCGGCGCGGAGGGGATCTACCGTATTCGGGTGGGTGATTATCGAATCGTCTACGGAATTGAACCGTCGCAAAGGGTAGTCCTGGTCCACTACATCCGCCATCGACGCGACGTATACCGAAAGCTCTGACTTGCGCAATCTTCTGTCCTCCGTTGTGGCAGGGTCTCCTGACCCGGCCACTCCCCGCGACCGGCAGGTCTCCTACCCCCACGGTCTCCTTCCCCGACACGCGACTGGGGCATGAAACATGGTACAATGCGCGTTTATACACCGTAGGCAATTCGTGCCTGGTATGTAATGGCGTGAGGCCAACCTCGTAGTATCCGTTCATGCGTACAGAATTTGCGAAACTCCTAAAACAGCTTCGGAAAAATCATCCCGGCGCCAATCTCGACATTGTGCGCAAGGCGTACCGTGTCGCGAATGACGCGCACCACGGGGTGAACCGCGCCTCGGGCGACCCGTATGTCTCTCACTGTATCGCCGTCGCGCGCATTCTCTCGCAACTCAACCTCGACCCGGTCACCATTGCCGCGGGCCTGCTTCACGACGTGCTGGAAGATACGCGCGTCACGCATGACGAGCTAAAGAAGGAGTTCGGCGAGGAAATCACATCGCTTGTTGACGGCGTAAGCAAGATTAAGACGATGAAGCTGTCGAACGCGAAGCCGTCGCAGAAGGAGAAGCAGGCTGACAACCTGCGCAAGATGCTGGTGGCCACCGCGCGCGATGTCCGCGTTATTCTCATTAAGCTTGCCGACCGCCTGCACAACATGCGAACCATCGAGTTCCTCAAGAACCCGGATCAGGTGCGCCGCATCTCGCAGGAGACGCTGGACATCTACGCGCCGCTTGCGCACCGGCTCGGTATCGCGCAATGGAAATGGGAACTGGAGGACCACGCGTTCCACCAGCTCAACCCCGTCGAATACAAGAACATCGCGACGCAAGTCGCCATGAAGCGCCACGAGCGCGAGTCGTGGCTAAACGACACCATCGAGTACCTGGAAAACCGCTTGTCCGAGGCCGAAGTGAACGCGCGCGTTATTGGCCGGCCCAAGCACCTCTACAGCATTCACCGAAAGATGGTCCAGCAGGGCAAGGACTTCGATCAGGTGCTCGACGTGCTGGCTCTGCGCATCATCACGCAAACGGAATCGGAGTGCTACAACGCCCTCGGCGTGGTTCACGCGTTGTGGCCGCCGGTGCCGGGGCGTTTCAAAGACTACGTTGCCATGCCCAAGGCAAACATGTATCAGTCCATTCACACCGTGGTGATGCGCGAAAACGGCCGCGCGCTGGAAATCCAGATCCGCACCGAGGATATGGATCGCACCGCGCGCGAAGGCATCGCGGCGCACTGGCAGTATAAAGAAGGGACGCGAGATACCAAGCTCGACAAGCAGCTCAACTGGTTGCGCCAGATGTATGAGTGGTTGCAGGAAACGCACGGCCCCGATGAGTTCCTCGACACCATTCGCCGCGACGTGGGCCGTTCCGATATCTACGTGTTCACGCCCAAGGGCGAAGTGCGCGAACTTCCGGAAGGCGCGACGCCGCTCGATTTCGCGTATCACATCCATTCGGATATCGGTCATCACTGCATCGGCGCGCGCGTCAACGGGCGGCTGGTGCCGCTGCGCTACAACCTGCAAACCGGCGACGTCGTGGAGATTCTCACGTCCAAGGCGCAGACGCCGCACCTCGATTGGCTCGAAGTCGTGGTCATGGGCAAGGCTCGTACGCGCATCCGCCAGCGTTTGCGCGAACTCGGCGAACTCGAGCCGTTGGAAGGACAGATCAAGCGCGACACCATTCGCGTCCTTCCGGAAACGCGGCCGCGCATCATCAAGCAGGTCGACGACGCGACGCGGGACAAGCTGATCCGCGTCGAGGGCGCAAAGGGCATCTCGGTGAACTTCGCGAAATGCTGCAAGCCGATGCCGGGGCACGCGGTCATTGGCTACATCACGAAGATGCCGGGGATTACCGTGCACCGCGCCGATTGCCGCAATTTCGCCAACACCAAGCGCGACTCGAACCGTATCGTGGAGGCGTCGTGGCAGGGCGAAGAGCATGTCGAGATTGGTATGCGCGTGACGACAGGCCAACGGCCAAACATGCTTGCCGACATCACCAATGCCATTCGCCCCATGAACATCAGCATCACGCGCGCGCAATACCATCCCAGCGAAAACGGGAAGAGCTATTTCGAGTTTGTCTTCGAAGCGCCGGACCAGGACAGCATCGCACGCGTCGCCTCCACTATCCGCACAGTGCCGGGTGTAGCCGACGTCTCACGCATGCCTGTCGAATTCATGTCTCGGACGTAGCCTTCCATGGATGTTTTCAAGCTTGTATCGGAGTTCAAGCCGGACGGCGATCAGCCGCAGGCCATTGAAAGTCTCGCCGCCGGGTTGCGAGAAGGACTGAAGCACCAGGTGTTGCTGGGCGTGACGGGCTCCGGTAAGACATTCACGATCGCCAATGTCGTCGCGGAAGTGAACCGGCCCGCACT
>JAIBAQ010000092.1 GCA_019695095.1 Candidatus Hydrogenedentota bacterium | reverse complement strand
GTCAGCTCGTTGAGTTTGGCCTGCGGGACGAAATCGAAGGGCACGTCCGCCTGTTTTGCGGCCGCGATAAGTCCTTCCAGGCCGCGGACCTTGGTATCGCGCGCGAGGTACAGCCGGTTGACCCGGCCCTTGTCGCGCAACGCTTCGTGCACAGCGTTCTGGCCGTAGACGACCTTCCCGGACATTTCCCCCTACTCCACGACGGCGGACACGGTCCGCGTGGTCGTCTCACCTTGCAGGTCCGTCACGGTGACGGTCACGGGGTAGCGGCCCGGGTTGGCGTAGGTGTGCTCGACGGCAACCTCCTTGGCTTTGCCGCCGTCGCCGAAGTCCCACACGACCTTCTTGATGGCGGCGCCGGGGTCGTAGGCCACGGCAAGGCCCGCGGTAAACGGCGGATCGAAGCTCACGGGCAGTCTGCCCGCCGGGGTGCGCACGATTTCCATCAGGTTGAACGCTCTCGGCTGGCCAGCCTTCAGCTTCAGCTCTTGCTCTGCCGCTTCAATGGCCAACGGGGCGCGCCCAATCAGAATATCCGCCACCGCTTTCATGGCTCCGTCGACTGCGGCGGGATCGCAATAAGCGAGGACAATCGCATCGGCGGCATCCGCCAGTTTCGGCAATATGCCCGGATAGCCGACCAGCACGGCGACCACCTTAATCCCTTTGGACTGGAAACGCTTCATGAGTTCCAGTTGGCTTTCGAGCGTGATGGCGGGACTCACGACCACGACGACCGTCTTCATGCCTTGCACGCGGTTCGTGAGCCGGTTCATCTCGAAATCATAGACCTGTCCTCCGTACTTGGCCGTGGCGATGTTTTGTTCGACGACGGCCTTCAGGGGTTTGAGCAGCGCCTCGCGCAAGGCCGACACCCCGGCCACGCCGGTCACGCCGAGCGGTGTCGAGACTTCCTTAATGAGCGGCAGCACTTTCTCATTGTTCTGAACCACCGTTACCGACTTCCGCTCCAACTCGTAGGCCTCGCGAGGCAAGGCGCTCTTCTTGGACATGGCGTCCGCCTCTTTGGGCTTGGGGAACGGATGGGTCCGAAGCTTGAATCGCTCCTTCATCTCGAGCACGCGCGTCACGGATACGTTGATCGCTTCCTCAACCAGATCGCCTTTCTCGACCGCTTGAACAACGTCATCGACGGTCTTCATTACTCGCCTGCCCGATTGAGTCCAGAGGATCATGTCGGCGCCGGCTTTCAACGCCATGATGGTCGCTTCGGAGAGGTCGTATTTGATGGCGATATCGTTGGTATCAAGCGGCCCCGCCAGCACAACGCCCTGGAAATGAAAATCGCCGCGCAGCAGTTTGTCCATCACGGCGGGAGAAAGGCTTGCCGGGAGGTTGTTCGGGTCCAGTGTCGGCACCAACGTGTTTCCCACGTGGATTATCGGCGCGCCTTGCTCGATGGCCTTTCGGTAGGGCAGCAGATCCTGCTCCATCGCCTGCTGTTTGGGAGACAACAATACCGCGGGAAGTTTGGGTTCGCGGTTGAGTCCGCCGCCGGGGAATCCCATGGGCAGGCCAATGACGCCGTTGTCATTCAGCGCTTTCAACATGACGGTTCCGCATTCGGCCACAAAGGCCGGGTCGGATCCGAGACAATTCACGGTCCCTTTAACTCCGGACAACGTCGGGGCCAGCTCAAGCGTCGGACCCAGGTGCAGATTGAATCCCATGTTTTTCAGGGAGTCCGCGGTGAACTTGGACAGACGTTGCGTCACGTCCGGATCGCCGGCCGCGGCGACGGCGAGCAGGGTCGGCGTCGTTGCGAAGTTGGGATTCGTGGCATTGCTGGTTCCACGAGGAAGGTTGTACAAGTCCGTGCCGATCAGCAGGGGGATTCCGAGCTTGGATTCCTTGCTCCGCAATGCAATGACGTATTCGGCTGCCGTGGACGGGCGCAGTATGGAAGGAATGATCACGCCGCCCGGCGTATAACGGTCCAACACGTCGCGGTCGACGGAATTGGGCGCGGGGGCTCCTTCCATGGTCACGAGCATGAGCTGCGACACACGTTGCAGAAGGCTCATCGAAGCCACCTTGGCCGCGATGTCCATTGGCGCTGCTTCGGGCGTGCCCTCTTCGGGGGGCTTGGCCGCCTTTTGTTTATCCTCCTCGGTGCGCAGGTCACCAAATCCTTTGACCGGCCTTTGTGCGTGCGCGAGGCTGGCCGTCATGCACGCAAGCGCCAGCAAGAGCACCCCGTAGGATTTCATTCGCGTTCCCCTTTGTGTGTTGCTCATACGTCGCGACGATTGTAGCAGGAACAGGCGGCCGTACCGGACCGTTTCTCAGAGACGCGCATCTTCGCGGATCATGTCCGCGCCTTTTTCCGCGATCATGATTGTAGGCGCATTGGTGTTTCCCGAGACGATCTTCGGCATGATCGAGGCATCGCATACACGCAGCCGCTCGATGCCGCGCACGCGAAGGCGGTTGTCCACAACGCTCGCGGGATTGCTGCCCATCGCGCAGGTTCCAACGGGATGGTAGAGCGTCTCGCAGGCCCGCCGCGCATACGACGCCAATGCGTCCTCGGAAACCGCATCGAGTCCAGGATGAAACTCGCGCCCGCGGTACCGCGAAAAGACGTGGTGTTGTGCAATACGACGTGCCAGCTTCAAGCCGGTTACCATGCGACGCATGTCCACAGCGGAAGAGAAATAGTTTGCACGAATCGCGGGGGCGTCCATCGGATTGTGGGATTTCAGGGTGATCGCGCCCACACTTTCCGGACAAAGCAGCGTGGTGAGAATGGAGTAGGCGTTTCCGAGGCGTGGCGTAAGGCCGTGGTTCAAGAAGTACATTGGACCAAAGAGCAATTGAATGTCAGGGCGGTCGAGATGGTCTTCGGTACGCACAAAGGCCCCCGCCTCGGCGAGGTTTGACGTCAAAGGGCCGCGCTTCAACAAGAGATACTGCGCCGCGTGAATCGCCGCATCCGCGGTGTCATACGTTCGTCCGCGCACGCATTCCGTGACGATCGGCACGGTAATATGATCCTGCAAATTCCTGCCGACACCGGGCAGGTCGTGGATGCACTCGACTCCCGCGCGCTTCAGGCTATCAGCGGGACCAATTCCAGACAACAGCAACAGGTGCGGCGAGTGAATCGCGCCCGCGGACAGAATCGTCTCGCGCTCGGCACGCGCTTCGCGCTCCTGCCCCTCGCGCAGGTATGCGACGCCGACGGCTTGCCCGCGCTCAATTAACACGCGCAGCACGTGCGCGTCTGTTTCCACAACGAGGTTCTTGCGTCCCGCCAGGGGAGTGATGAAGGCCGCTGCGGTGCTGCACCGCTTCGCACCGGATTGCGTCACCTGGTAAAGCCCTGCGCCTTCCTGTTGCGGCCCGTTGAAGTCATCGTTTCGGGGTATGCCTTCGTCCGCGCACGCGTCGATGAAGTGTCGCGACAATCTGTGCGGACTGACAAGGTCGCGCACGCCCAGCGGACCGGAAGCGCCATGCCATGCCGACGCGCCACGCTGCTGATTTTCCGACTTCTTGAAGTAGGGCAGGCACTCGTCGAACGACCAGCCTTGGTTTCCGGCTTCCGCCCACGAATCGTAGTCGCGGCGATTGCCTCGAATGTAGATCATGGCGTTGATGGAACTGCACCCGCCCATAACCTTACCGCGCGGCCAGAACATCCGGCGGCCATCCGCGCTGGGTTCCGGCTCGGTCTCACAGTTCCAGTCGTACTTTGTGCGGAATAGCTTTGGGAAACCCGCGGGGATATGAATCAGCTTCTTGTAGTCACGCGGGCCCGCTTCCAGCAGCAGCACCTTCACATCGGGATTCTCGCTGAGCCGGTTCGCGAGAACACAGCCCGCTGAACCGCCTCCGACGACGATGAAATCGTACACACCTTGCTCCCAGTCCAAACGGCAGTTGCGTCGACCAAACAAAACGCGCGATGGAGAGAAGCCCTGCGACTCCTCCCCATCGCGCGATATCTTACACGATCTCCGGCGTTCTTGGCCGCCCGGTCAAGCCGCCGGTTATTTCGCCAATTCGTGGATCGACGCGAGAATATCGTTCGGCGTCAGACCTTGGGTTGCGATCTGTTCGGTCGTGCCGCCGTTGCCGGGGCGCACAACGCCCATGTAGTCGTAGCGCGGCGAATGTCCGGCTTCCAACAGCCAGCTTCCGAACCGGCAACCGAGACCGGTCTGGCGGTTCTGGCCTTCGACTACCAGCACGAAATGTGTCGGCCCAATGAGGTCTATCGTTACCGGGTCGACCAGGTTCAACGTCGGCTTGTTAATAAGACCGACGTCGATGCCTTCGTTGCGCGCGCGTTCGACGGCATCGAGCGCCCGGTGCAGCATCTCGCCGTAGGCGACCACATAGCCGCGTTTGCCCGAACGAATCACTTCATCTTTACCGGGGACAAACTGGTAGTGATTCTCTTCCGAGAAGTACTTCGTGCCGTTTCCACGGAGAATGAAGGGCACTTTGGAACGCGTCGTGAAGATGTACCGGATGCCGGGGTCGTCCCACACGGATTCGACAATCGCTTTGAGCTGCAGCGCATCCGCCGCGAAGTACATGCGCGTGTTGTCGGCCTCTTCCAGACCGGCGTTCGCGAAGAACAAATTGATTCCGAAGTGGCAGGTGTTGTCGGCGATGTCGTCGACACCCGCGTGCGAGAAGTGGCAAATCACGTTGGCTTCGTTGAGGCGGGCCATCGTCGCTTCAGAAACGATCATTTCCAGGAAGGCCGAGAAGGTGCTGAAGATGCCCTGCTTGCCTTTCGCAAATCCGAAACCGGCCGCCGCGGAGAAGTTGCCGCGTTCCTGAACGCCGCCGTTGATGCAGACTTCGGGATAGGCTTTGCGGATGCTGTTGAGTCCCGTGGAACCTTCGAGGTCGCTGTCGACGACGAGTACTTTCGCCTTGCGCTCTTCCGGCGACATCTTCGCGAGGATGCCGTTCACAATCGTTCCGAACTCGGTCCGGTTGCTGGCGGAGTCGGTGGAGCTGCCAAGGAACGACACGCTCGTCTTCGGCACGGTAATGTTGTTCAAGTATTCGACGGCTTCGGTGTAACCGCGCTGCGTGAGGTATTCGACGGCGAAGTCTTTCTTGATGACGTCGTGGCCGCCGTGCTTGCCTTCGATGCCCGGCACGCCAGGAGCCATGAGCCGCTTGTTGATGAGAGCGACCGGGCCGTCCGTTGCCATGGCGCGCTGCATGCGCACATACAATGCCTCGAGGTTTTCGCCGTCGCCCGTGTCGACCGTCAAACCGTGGCCCGCGAGCGTCTTGCCGACGTCGTAGCCCGGAAGGTAATCCTGGGGATGACCGGAGATGGTGACGTTGTTGTCGTCAACGACCACCTTTACGTTCAGCTTCTGCGCAACGGCAAGGCGGGCGGCTTCCGCGTCGTCGCCTTCCTGTTGCGAACCGTCGCTGCCGAACAGAAAGACCGCCTTGCCCGGGTTGGCCTTGGCGACGCCGTTGATGAACGGCCACAAATGACCCAAACGGCCCGAGCTGAATTTCACGCCCAGCTTGGGATCGAGTTCGGGATGACCGAACAGCCCTTGGTTGTATTCGCGGTAGTGATACAGCTTCTCGAACGGCATCTCGCCGTTGAACGCCGACATCGCGTATTGAATGGCGACACGGTGGCCAGCTTCATCGAAGAAGGCCGGGTAAACGCGGTCGCTGCCCTTCATAAAGCAGTCGGCAATAAGGACTTCTGGGACGATGCTGTACGCACCGCCCGTGTGGCCTGCCAATCCTTTTACACCGGCGATGGCCGTGTAAAAGATGATCGTGTCGCGCACGATCTGGACGTTCTTCTGCAATTGGGCCAGCTGTTCCGGGGTCAGGGTCTTCTGGTCCGGGTCAATTGGCAAGGGTTTGTAGGCGCTGACATCGATTGGAAAACTCATGGTTCGACCCCTTCTGACAAGGTGTTTCGGTTCTGGGTGAAGCGGCGGGCCATGCCCCCGCCCGCAGAATAATCGGGGGATTATAGCAGGTAAACGGCCCGCGTCACAGTCTACGGTTTTCGTGCCCTGTGGGCTGTCATAAGAGTGGACTGGCTGGACGAGATGGACAGGACTTTGCAGTAGATCTGTAGTAGCGGTTTGTGGCGGACCATGCTACGCTCTGCCGAGAAGCAATCTAACGAGGAGAGCGCCGCTATGCTGTCCAGAAGCTGCATTTCCACATTCGTCATTGTCATTGCCTTCACCTTTCCAGTCTTTGCCGATCCCTTGCCGAATACCTCTCCGCTTGAGGTATCGGGAGACTTCGCGGCGTTGATGGTGTCCGGCATCGACGCGTACCTGTCGCGGGAGTCGGTGGAATCACCGAGGGGGCGCAACTTCTCGTCCGGACCCTTTTCTACGTTCGACTTGCCCGCGAACTGGGACCATAAGTCGCTCGACCCCTTTCGTCAGCCTCTCGCGCGATTGGTGGGGGCAAATGAGGCGCGCGACACCGGGCCCTTCGAACTCGTCACGCCTTTGGGTCAGAGCACGCCAGCCGCTACGTGCGACGCTTACGACGTCTATGCCGTGCGTTGGCGCGTCCTTCGCGATGTGTACGGCGAAGGGCTGCTGTTGGAGCCGAAGACCACGCCCATTGCATGCGTCGTGGCGTTGCCGGATTGCGATTGGACACCGGAGACGATTGCCGGGATGGTCAGCAATACACCGGCGGATCGGCAATTCGCGTGCAGGCTCGCGCAGGCCGGATGCCGAGTCGTAATCCCCACGCTGATCGATCGCAACGACACGCACTCCGGTAATCCGGACGTTCGTATGACCAATCAGCCGCATCGCGAGTATATCTACCGCGCGGCGTTCGAGATGGGACATCACATCATCGGCTATGACGTCCAGAAGGTGCTTTCGGTTGTCGACCGGTTTACCGCCGACAATGCAGGGCTGCCCATCGGCATTGTGGGATACGGTGAAGGCGGTCTTGTCGCGCAGTACTCCGCAGCGTTAGATGGCCGCATCAAGGCCTCCATCATCTCCGGTTATTTCAAGCCGCGCGAAGAGCTTTATCGCGAACCCATTTATCGTAACGTGTGGGGAATACTCCGCCAGTTTGGCGACGCTGAGCTTGTCGCACTTGCCGGTCCGAATGTGACCGTCATTGAAGCGTCAGAGCACCCACACGTCACGGGGCCGCCCCCCGCGCGCGACGGACGCAGGGGCGCGGCGCCGGGCGTCATTGAAACGCCTTCTTTCGAGGCCGTTTCCGCCGAGGTGGAACGGGCGCAAAAGGCGCGGGTCACGTTGGGTTTTGCTGCCAACATCAAACTCGTGCGCCCCGAAGAGGGCAAGATTATTTGTGATGAGTCATTGGCGATCTTTATGGAGACGCTGGGGCCATCCGTCAAAGTGCCTTCCAAAGTCATGCTTCCACAATCAATCAGTCCTCCCGTCGATCCCGACGCGCGGATGAAGAGACAAGTCCAGCAGTTGGTTGACGACGTGCAGGTGCTTGTTCGCGCAAGCGATCGCAAGCGCGCCGAATTCTGGTCCAACGCCAATCCGGCGTCTATTGCATCATGGCAAACAACCACGAAGTGGTATCGCGATTATTTTCGAAAGGAGGTCATCGGTTCGTTGCCGGATACGACTTCAGAGCCCAATCCGCGCACGCGACTCATTTACGATGAGCCGGCCTATCGCGGGTACGAAGTAATGCTCGATGTCTGCCCGGACATCTTTGCGTACGGCATTCTGCTCGTCCCCAAGGATATTAAGGACGGGGAGCGCAGGCCCGTTGTTGTGTGCCAGCACGGACTCGAAGGCAATCCGAAAGAACTGGCCGAGCCGAAGAGCGACAATGACTATTACCACGGCGTCGCGTGGAAGTTGGCCGAGCAGGGTTTTGTGACGTTCTCTCCGCAGAATCCGTACACGGGCGGCGAGTCGTTTCGTGTCTTACAACGCAAAGCGAACCCGCTGAAGCTGTCGTTGTTCTCGTTTATCACGGCCCAGCACGCGCGAGTTTTGGAGTGGTTGGGAACGCAACCGTTCGTGGACCCGTCGCGCATTGCTTTCTACGGTCTCAGCTACGGCGGTAAAACGGCGTTGCGGGTTCCCGCCCAGCTCGATGGGTACTGCCTGTCGATCTGTTCGGGCGATTACAACGAGTGGATTTGGAAGATGACGTCCGTGACTGCGCCGTTCAGCTACATGTTCACCCACGAATACGAGATGTACGAGTTCGATCTCGGCAATACGTTCAATCACGCCGAGATGACGTGGCTGATCTGTCCGCGGCCATTCATGGTCGAGCGGGGACACAGCGACGGCGTGGGAATTGACGAGTGGGTGGCGTACGAGTACGCGCGGACACGGCGTCATTACGATGCGCTCGGCCTGGGCGATCGAACCACCATCGAATTCTTCAACGGTCCGCACACGATGCACATGGTGGGTACGTTCGACTTTCTGCGCACGCAGTTGAACTGGCCTCCACGGTAATCGCGGACACGTTGTTTGAAGGCGGTGGATTCCGCGTAGACTGCAATAGGGCGCAACGCACGTTGCCGAGTAGCGCCGCGATCGCCGAGCGCGGCGTGGTGTACGTCGTGGGTCGCGAGTAAGGTGCGGCATGATGTGAACCGGAAGGCCATCGTTCGTGGGATGTAGAGTCAGCGTTGTTGTGGCGGTCGAGAGGAAACCTCCCGGTCGTGCGTGCCGACAAGTGTGTCGGCGGAATGATCCGCCTCAGCGGACAAGGAGGCCCCGCCACAACGCGAGTGGCTTGATGGGACGATTCTCGTTCTCGTACGCCGTTCTTCACTTGACTCAATTCCAGCGATTCCGCGATAAGACAAACGGTTGCCGGGATTCGACCCCAAGGGGGTCAAACATTACAGCCTAGGGCAGAGTTTGAAGGCGCGCGCCCGCGAAGCGAGGCGTGCGGCTTCAAACGGCGCCCTAGGTAACACATTACACCCGATAAACCGCCCTGAAGGGGCCGCACATGGGGATATCCGCAAATGGCGCAGTCCCTTTCCCCTTATCATGAACATCATATCGAGTGCAGCAACGGTACAGGGTGGGATTGCTGTAGTGCCCCTTCAGGGCGTTGCGATTGAACGGTTTCCTAGGGCGTCGTTTGAGATTGTTCGTTGCTTGCCCGCAACGAACAATCTCAAACTCTGCCCTAGGCTATTATGTTTTGCGCCTTCGGCGCGAAATACGCGGCGTGGTGTACGTCGTGGGTCGCGAGTAAGGTGCGGCATGATGTGAACAGGAAGGCCATCGTTCTCGGGAGTCGAACTCCTAAGAAACAAACCGTGTAAGTTGCTTTCGCCCTTACAGGGCTCACGTTGGGTGGGGGGCTGGTACCTGGGGTTTCGATTCGCGTCGGTGACGCGCATCTCACCCCAGGCTAGAGTCTGCCGTGCCTACAGCACTCAAGAAAAAAGGCTGTCCGCTTGGCTTTTTTCTCTACCACTGAAATCCGCGCACGCGCGATCCCCCGCTCAGGATGACATGAGGGCGGACCCAGAGTGTCATCCTGAGTCCGCCTCCGGCGGACGAAGGATCTGGCTTAAGCAACAATGGATAGGCAGCTATGTGCCGGAGTCTGCCAAGCCCACACCGCGCTAGCCCGGATTTCTCACGAACACACGTGAACCTCTTTCATAACCAGTGTGTTCGCGAGAAATCCTCATGGCATGACATCAAGGTCTTGCACGTGAGCAATTTGCGTCGGCGCTCAATCGCGCCGCTGCAAATTGCGGACTAGGCTCGTTTGCGTCTTGTGTACTTCGCGACCACCGTGCTGCTGAGTCCGCCGCGAGGCTGGCATTCTATGGTTATTTCCATGTTCAGCGGATCGCAGGCATGCACCAGATCGGCGAGCATTCGATTGACAAGGTGTTCGTACCAGATGCCGACGTCGCGATACGAAAGCAGGTAGTACTTCAACGAGCGGAGTTCCAGGCACAGCTTGTTGGGAGCGTACCGAATCGTCACGCGGGCAAAATCGGGCAAGCCGGAGAACGGGCACACCGACGTGAATTCGTCTGTGGTCGTCGTGATTTCCATCGGATCACCGATGTGCTTGCCCGCATATTCATACGGAAAGCACTCGAGCGCGGCTGTGTCGATGGCTTCGGGGCCGGAAAACGGCAACGTCTTGTCGAGCGCCTTGAACTGAGAGCGTACCTTTGCACTGGCATCTGTCTTTTTCTTGGACGGCATGGCAAATCCTCTATAGTCCTCGATACACGCATCGGGCTGTGCACGTCTCGGCGACGATCACGGCTTCGAGATCCGGGAAGTCTGGCGCGAGCCGCGCCCAAATCCATTTGCTGATTTGCTCGGAGGTTGCGTTCTGAAGCCCGGGAATCTCATTTAGGCACGTGTGATCCAGCTCGCGATAGACCTTGCTCAGGGCGCTCTCCAACCGGATCAAATCTTCCGCTCCAACCTCGACGCTGAAGCTGTGTCCGTGCATGCGGCTGCATTTGTGCGTCTTTGGGAGATTGGGCAAGGCATGCGCCGCTTCGAATCCGAACCGAAGGCGTTGGGGCGCCTTCCATGCCGGATCGGGCGCAAGAACGGCAGGGCAGTACGCGCACGGACCGATCACGCTCACGTGGACGTCTTTCAACACAGGCAGGGTGGGCGCAAGCCGCTCTTTGATCCAGGAGCGAACGCCTGCGATGGTCACGTCGGTCATTCCGTCGACATCATTCAAAGTTCGATGATCGAGTTGTAGAAACAAGGGCTGAAACCGGTCGGATACTTCTCCGTAGTCGACGAGCCAGCCGAGGTCTTCGCTGCATTCGCCTTCAAGGGCGACTTCAACCAGGTAGCTGTGTCCGTGAAGAGCGGGCGAATGCTCTCCTCGGGCAGTCACATGCGCGGCCTCAAACTGGAATCTCTTGAACAACTCGACTCTCATGGCGTCCTTCTTTGTTACACGCCGCGCTGTTGGGGCGGCCAGATGAATTTGTGAAGCTGTAGTTGAAACCGCACGTCCAAGCGGTCTTCGAGGATCCACTCCACAATATCTTTCGGGTCAACCGATCCGAATACCGGCGAAAACAATACTTGTTTGCACCGTGAGGGCAAATCATGGGCGCGCACGACATCGCGGCTCCATTCGTAGTCGTTGCGGCTCGCGATGACGAACTTCACTTCATCGCGCGAAGACAAGCGGGCGACATTTGTCCAATCGTTCTTTTCTGCTTCCCCGCTATCGGGACACTTGAGGTCCATGATCTTGATGACTTGATCCGGCATGCGGTCGATGGGCAGCGAGCCGCTCGTCTCGCACAGCACCGTGTATCCGTTGTCGAGCAGGAGTTGCGCGAGCGCCCCGCACCCCTTCTGTAGCAGGGGTTCGCCGCCGGTGATCTCGATGAGCGCGCAGTCGAGCGCGTCGCACTGGGCTACGATTTGATCCAGCGTCATTTTGGCGCCGCCGTGAAAGGCATATTCCGTGTCGCACCAGACACACCGGAGATTGCACCCCGTTAGACGTATGAACGTGCAGGGCAATCCTGCCCACGTGGACTCGCCTTGCACGGATTTGTAGATCTCCGTAACGGCGAGTGTCGCGGTCCGCGGATCATTGGCCGCGGGCGAGTCGGAAATCGGACTGGTGATGCGTTCTGTCGTCATTGGGTGATCATATCATGCCCATCGCAAGCGGTGCTTGTGCAGCTCGCAGGGCTAGATTGCGGACCCCAGACGCTTGACCCCGTCCCAGCGGTAGAAGCCTTGCCCTGACTTGGCCCCGAGGTTTCCGGCTTTCACGAGGTCGACCAGAAGCGCGGGCGGCTCAGGGATGCGCGAGGGATCGAGTTCGTGCATGACGCGGCAGGCATTGAGCATGATGTCGAGCCCGGCGGCATCGGCGATGGCCAATGGTCCTACACGCATATTGAAGCCGTCGCACATTCCTTGATCGATGTCTGCGACCGAACCCGCTCCTGTCTCCACAAGACGGATTGCCTCGATCGCCATAACGCCAAAGATACGGTTCATTAGGAAGCCAGGGATGTCCTGCTTCACAAGGACCGGATTCTTGCCCAGCGCGCGGATGAACTCCAGGACCCTTTGCGTTACGGCTGCGCGGGTCGCCGCGTGGGGCACAATCTCCACCAGCTTCATGAGAGGCACGGGTCCAAAGAAATGGATTCCGATGACGCGTTCGGGAGCCTTCATGTTCTCGGCAAGGCGGGTGATGGGTATTGTCGATGTGTTCGATCCCAGAATCGTGGACGCGGGGCAGATGGTGGCGAGTTGCGTCAGTACTTCGTGTTTTGCGTGGAGTTCCTCAAAGACCGCTTCGACAACGAGATCGGCGTCTGCGCACGCATCATACGTTGGGGATGGGACGATTCGGTTCAGAATGGACTTAGGAGACTCGTCGAGAAGGCCTTTTTCTGCAAGTTTGTTCAAGGACCATGCAATGGTCTTCAGGGCGCGGTCCAACTGCGATTCGCGAACGTCGACAAGCACTATGTCGAGTCTCGCTTGCGCGCAGACTTGGGCAATGCCCGTGCCCATGAATCCGGCCCCAACTACACCTATTCGCTTGAGTGTCATGAGGCGCCGTCTCCTCGTTAAGGGGTCAATTCGATATTCGAAACGCCTGCCGTGCCGGCATGGAAGAGATTGTCCGCGAAGTGCATACCTTGAGGATAGGTTGGTCCTTTCTCTCGGCCTTCTCCCCACGGGCCGACATAGACGGCATACCGGTAGCGGGGCGGTTCTTGAACGACCTTGCCTTCCACGAGAATTCCATCGCGCCCTGAACTGTAGACCATGTTGCCTTGAATCAAGACGTCGGTCAACGGCGGATTGGAGGGCAGTTGTCCTTCATACAGGGCGATGGCATAGCTTCCGCCCTGGTCTTTGGATCTGCCGCCCCAGTTCCAATACTCGTTACCATAACCGTATTCCGTGATGGTGTTGTTGGCGAGGATAGTACCGGCATCAACGTTTTGGGCGCGTTCTTTTGCGCCTTCTGTGGCCTGTTCCGCGGCATGAGATACCGCACCCGGATTAAGGAGGATTCCCCACAGGTCCACGTGGCTTATGAGGTTTTTGCTTACGGTAAGGTTGCGGCATCCGTGCGTGGCCTTGACACCTATCATGCAGTAGTCAATCACGTTTTCCGTGATGAGGGCGTTGTCGCAATGGAGATCGATGCCTTGGGCCGCGTTCCGGATCTGGTTTCCGCGCACGATGGTGTCACGGGTCACCTCCGGCGAAGTGACAACGATTGCCGACCCTTGATGCCAGTTGTCGACGTAGCCTTTCTTGAAAGCATCGTGAGCCAGATCACCTTCCTTTGAGGGATATTTGCCTTCCGTAAAGGTGCCCAGCTTGAACTTCTCCTTAGTCTCTGGTGTGGGCATCAGATTCTCTTCCAAGATGCGGTTATCGAGGAGGCTAGTCCCGGTGCTTTCATTGACCAGGATTCCCGTGCCGTCGATGGCCCAGAACGCGTATCCGTAGTGCGTTTCGCCTTCGGCGGTTCGGTCGTCGATGGCGATTCGTTTGTAGTTGAGAATCTGGCAATTGCGTACAGTGACGTCTTTGCTGGCGCGGATCTCGACCGCCGCCTCGCGCGCCCGGCAGTTGACGATCCGGACTCTGTCTATTTCCACATTGCGGCTGTCCCAGCAGAAGATGCCGTTTGACGTCGCGTCCTGGGTTCCGTCTGCTCGCGTGAGGGTAATGTTCTCAATGCGCACACCGGAAGCATGCTCAATCTCGAGGACGGGTTCGGCGGGGTTGGCTTGGACGATGCGGCCAAATCCGTAGAGACCTGTGTTGTCGGCGGCAATGCGGAGTTTCTTGTCAATGAGGTAGTCGCCGTTGGGCACGAAAATCATCTTGCCGGGATTGGCATCGATGGCAGCTTGCGGGGAGGGGTAATCCGACACGGATTGCGCCAAGGAATTTGCCGAGAGCACAGCGTAGATAGAAGCAACGACGACGAATCGGCGCATGGTTCCTCCTCGAAGCAGTTGACTTATTGAGGAAGCAGATAGAGCATCAGATAGATAAGGACGCCCGTGACGGAAACATACATCCAGATAGGCCAAAGCCACTTCGTGATGCGGGTATGTGCGGTGAAATTGCCTTTCAACGCGAACCAAACGGCCGCAAGAATAAAGGGAGTCATCAGGGCGGCCAGTGGAGTGTGGCTGAGAAGGATGAAGAAATAGAGGGCGCGCAAAATGCCCTGACCCTGGTATCGCGTGATGCCAACTGCCGTGAAGTGATAATAGAGGTAGCAGGTAAGGAAAGCCGCTGACGATAGCAGGGCCATGAACATGAATTGCTTATGTTGTTCAACGCGGCGTGAACGTATAGCTCGCCAACCTAGAATGAGAAAAACACCGGCCAGCCCGTTGAGGGTTGCGTTGATGGTGGGTAGCAGCGGCGGCATGCGGGTTAATTCGCCAGGAGCGAGCGAATGTCTTTCGCACACCTCTCGACATCGGTTTCGTCCATGCCGTCGTAGTAGCCGCGAATGGTGACGTCGGCGTCGATCAAAACAAAACGTTGACTGTGGGCCATAGGTGTTTCTGGGACTCCCACTTTCAGTCCATCCACGCCCGCCATGCGGTGAATTTCGGCAATGGGCCCAGTCAGGAACTTCCACTGCGCGGGATTGGGCGTATGATTCTTGGAGTACTCGGCGAGAACTGATGGGGTGTCAACTTCGGGGTCTACGGAGAAAGAAACGAAACGTATGCGGTCGTCGTCTTTGAAGGCACTCTGAAGTTTGGCCATGTTCGACGACATGACCGGACATGCACCCTGACAGGAAGTAAGGAAGAAGTCGGCGACCCAGATCTTCCCCTGCAGTTCATTCAATGAATAGGGGCTGTCGGCTTGGTCGCGCAAGGTGAACGATGGGACTTTTGCGATAGGTTCCAGGTAATCCGAGGACGACCCAGAAGATTTCTCCGCGAGCATGGCTGTAAGGGTCAATGCTACGAGCAGCATAAAAACTGCAAAGACGAGTGAGTACCGGCGCGACTTCATGACTGAGAATAGACCTTTAGTGTAGTGCAAAGAACCACGAAAATCAGATGTAGATCCCATAGTCTAGATCGAAAAGTCTAAAACGATCAATGCCAGCAGCAATGGGAGGTATAGGACAGATACCTTCAAGACGCGGCGAGCATCGACTGTCGATCCGGTACGAACGAAGGGAAAACAGGATGCGAGCATCATGAGGCCAAGGAGGAGCGCGCCAAGAAAATAGAGAAATCCCGATAGTCCGATGACGTATGGAAGAAGGGACACGGGAATTAGGAGGCCTGAGAAGAAGAGTACTTGCCGGAAGGTGCGTTTTCCTTGAGGATCCCGGACCGGCAGCATTTCAAAGCCGCCTTTTCGATAGTCATCCTTAAAAATCCAGGCAATGGAGTAGAAATGGGGTTGTTGCCAGATGAATAGAATGAAGAAAAGGACCCATGCCCCCGGATCAATTTGCCCTGTAGCGGCTGTCCACCCGCCCATCGGAGGAAGCGCCCCAGGAATGGCTCCCATCAAGGTGTTAAGCCAGGAGACTTTCTTCATGGGGGTATAAACAAGGACGTATAGGAAGGCTGTAAGCAGGGCCAGGAACGCCGTGAGTAGGTTCACTTTCCACATAAGAAGCACGACGCCGCCCAGGACCATATACTCGCCGTAGACCAGTGCATGCATGGGTGGCACTTGGCCGGAGGGAATAGGCCTGTTGCGGGTCCGATCCATGCGCGCATCCGAGTCGTATTCCATGTAGTGGTTCAAAGCACCGGACCCGGCGGCCGTCATAGCTACGCCAAGAAGGGTATAAAACAACGCTAGAAGTGACTCAACCCCGTGGAAACCCATGCCACCCATATAGAAGCCGAGAGCAGCCGTCACGAGTACGAGGGTAACTATACGGGGCTTGGAAAGCTCCAAATATGCTTTCCAGGGGGATGTCATTCGCAAAGAAGAAGTTAGTGTAGCCATAGTGTTACCAGTAAACCTTGCTCGGGATGTAACAATCCCTGTTTTGATTTAATGCCCAGCAAAAGTGTGAAAGCGGATAGTTGAAGGGATAAAGGTAGTGAAATTGGTGAACTCTTCAATATCTTGAAGTGGGGAGTAAAAGGTAGTTCTTCACAACTTATCCACAGTGTTAAAACTAATCTCTTGACAGGATTTTCCAGAGAAGGTCAAAAAACAGGAAAGATAGGGTTAAATGGGTCCTTAAAGTTAAGCTATTTATTTTCAACTATTTATATATCTAGTTAGGAATAGACAGGGAGATATTTGGGAAGTTCACCTTTGAAAGAAAAACAAGTCGAATCTTCTTATAGAAGGCTTTTCACAAAGTTCTCCACAGTGAAAATAGAACGTGCTATAGACGGTGATCCACAACATCTTGTGGCATGGGCTATTTGGCTTTTGTGAGGAACTGCGAAGTGTGCGCCAGTACTTGAACATAATTAGAACGACCCACGGAATCGAAAAATCCCGTGGGTCGTGTAAGTGTAATAAATAAAGGTAGTTAGATACGAATTGGCATAATCACGTTCAGATAGCCTTCCGAACGCTCTCCATCATAGGGCTTAATCAAGCCGGGACTGGTACCGTCCTTAAGAACAAGACAAATCTTCTCCGTATCGATGCGGCGCAGCACCTCAAGAATGAAGTCGGGGTTAAACGCGATCTCAACCGCGGACCCTCGGAAATCAACGGGCATGTCTTCTTCGTATTCACCAACCTCGGGAGTGACCACTTGAAGGGTCAACGTCTCTCCCTCAATGGAAAAACGCACGGAATTGAACTTCTCATTGGTCATTGTCCGTGTACGGCGCACGGCTTCCAAGAAGGAAGCGGTATTAAGGACCGCTTCTTTGTCGTGTTTCTTGGGAACAACCATATCGTAGTTTGGAAAGGACCCTTCAATGAGGGCAGTCACCAAACGAATGGATGCAAACGAAAAGGCAGCTTGTGTTTCGTCAATATAGACGTTGACCTCGCCCTCATCACCCAGCAGACGTTCCAGTTCGGAAATCATCTTGCCGGGAATGATGACCTTCACACTGACGCTCTCAGGGATACCTTCCGATTCCGAGCAGAGACTCATACGACGGCCATCAGTCGCCACGACCGTAAGTTTGCCGTCATGGATTTCACACAACAACCCGGTAAGGTTGTAGCGAGCCTGATCCGAGCAGATGGCAAAACTTGTCTTCTGAAACAGCCGCTTCAACAAACGCTGAGGCAGTACCAACGGCTCGATGTTATCAAAGGAACGAATCGGCGGGAACTCATCCGCGGCCATACTGAACAGCTTCGTATGAATACGACCACTATCCAGCGCAATGACACTGTTACTGCCAAGCGTCAACGTCAAATCACCTTCGGGCAATTCTGCCAGAATAGAAGCCAGACGTTGAGAAGACACCGTCAATGCACCTGCTTCTTCAACCGTGCAATCAACGCTGCATTCGATGCTCACCTTTAAGTCGGTAGCAGTCAAACGCACTGCTCCGTCCCTTGTCTCCATCAGGATGTGAGAGAGAATGGGCAATGCCGATTTCGGTGAGACAACGGTCTTTACCTTGTTGACGGCATCAAGTAAGGCTTGGCGAGAAATACTGATCTTCATCCTTGGCTCTCCGCGTGAGTCCTTCTGTGGATGTTTTCGACATCATATACTCAATAGATTATTTAGATCTATCGTCATACTAACAGTAGTCGTGTTTATATTGAGCAAAACTCATGTAAGTAATCCGTAGATAAAGACTTATCCTGTATAGGAACTTGTGGATAAGTTCTACGTGGGATTCAAATTATTCAGAACACCGTTCATAACTGGTGTTGTTTGGAGTCTTTGCTGTGAATCACTGGGGATACATAGCGTGAATTATCAACAAAAAGCGCCGGGTTATTGACAGCTCATTCCACGGCGATTGTTTCACACGGCTGACCGAGTTTTCCACAGCCTTTTTTGCTTCAAATTTAACGACTTAGGTACAGATCAAGAAAGTTGTTCAGATTCTGTGGAACGCTAGGTATGCGTTGTTTTCAGAACCCCGACATATTCACTTAAGTTGTTTATATTAAAAGGTTTAGAAGGAACTTCTAGGTTTTCTATTCGCCACTTTCTTCATCCATAACCTAAGTAGCGACAGATACTTGTCCTTGCCAGACCCCCGGATGCGCCAATGCTTTCCATATCTCTTAGAACGCGTTTTCCACAGGTTATCAACACTTGGAGAGATTGGCCATCGCGACGAGCAATGCTAACAGAGGGTTGGTGTAAAAGGCAAGGTGAATTGAGGGGGTGCTCACGAAAGAAAGAACGGCATACTCCAAATCCAGATGGCTGTAATGAGTAAGGAAACGAGTGTAACTGGTACCCCTACTTTAAGATGGGTAAACCACGAAATCTGAATTCCCGCGCGTTGCGCTTGTTCAACAACGATAAGATTGGCGATGCTCCCAACGAGGATGAAGTTCCCGGCAAGGGTACTGGTGAGCGCCAGAATCAGGCCTGCTGACGGATGATCTGAAACATGCAGGAGAAGCATGACCGCGGGTACGTTTGAAACGAGGTTGGAGAGAATGGGCGTCGAGATAAAAAGTGGCAGTGGTTGAGTTAGATCAATGTGAATAGACTGGAAAACTCTAAGGAGTTCTTGAACGTAACCAGCTCTCCGGATTCCGTCATTAACGATAAACAATCCCGCAAACAGAACCAGCAGGTGCCAATCCACTAGGCCAAGCATCCTGCGTGTGGCCATTTTACGGCTCATTAGGAGAAGTCCGGCGGCAGCCAAAGCGAGGACTTCTCGCGGAAATGGCAGGACCAGGAACGAAAACACAAGGGCTCCGAGAATCATTAGTCCTTTAAGACTCTGCCAACCGTGAAACGATGTTCTATCGGAGACGGCGGTTTCTAAAGGCGCGTTCCATTTTCCTTTATATACGAGAGTCAGAAATACCCATGTAAACAGAAGGCTGGCGATGACAGGAACGAATGCTTGTAGAGAGTAGACAGCAAACGAGAGATTGAGATACTGGCCTATCAACATATTCTGCGGGTTGCCAATCAACGTGGCTGCCGATCCAATATTGGATGCACAAGCCAATCCAAGCAAGAATGGATAGGGATTTTGGCGGCGGTGTGTACAACTATCGATCAAGATTGGAGTCATCGCCAGGCAGATTATGTCGTTGCATAATAGTGCCGACAGCACCGCGGCTGCGGTCATGATAAGACCAAGTAAATACGGCGGAGTCAGATCGACCTCGGCGATGCTCCGCGTCAACTTCGAATAGAAGCCCCCAAGCCGCAATTGCGCGGATACCACCATGAGTCCGAAGAGAAGGCCCATGGTGGGTATGTCTATCGCGTCCCAGGCCTCTCTGGAATTGACTGCGCCGAAGCTGAGAAGAAGAATCGCGCCCAAGAGCGCCACCCCGGTTCGGTCAAGCGCAAGACGGGGTATGCCGCCGAGCATCATTCCGGCATATACGAAAAGAAAGACAGATAACTCCAAGTAGGGCATGAAAGCGTTTACAGGAACCTCCTAGAAGAAGATGAAGAGAATGACGCGCATGACTTCACAGTGACGATGATGGATAGAAACACGTTTCAACGGCACACAGCAAGCCAGACGCACTTTACAGGTGCGTTGTCTACGCACTCTTTGATCTGGAAGAAGTGCAGATCTGTAGCTCACCGCGGTGATGTGAGCATTTGAGTCTTGCCTACGTGCGAATTACGCGCAGGAACTCCTCGGGCGCTACGACTCCGTCCTTCACCTTTGAACGGCATCGATCAGCCATAGTCTTCAATTTCGCGGCTTTGACGATCTGTTCCGTGGGCACGTCTTCGGCAATCATCTTTCGTATGGAATCGGTGATCTCGATGATTTCAAAGATGCCTGTACGGCCTTTGTTGCCCGTGTGGTAGCAGGAATCGCAGCCCTTACCGCGATACAACTTCTTTGTTGTCTCCGGCAACCGAAGCGATTTCAGGAGGGCCTTCGTTGGCGTAAACGCTTCGCGGCAGTCGGGACAAATCTTCCGAACCAAGCGTTGTGCCACGACACACGTCAGCGCGCTTGAGATCAAATACGATGGAACTTGCATGTTGCGAAGTGTCGAGATGGCTTCAGGCGCGTCGTTGGTGTGAAGCGTGCTGAATACCAAGTGACCTGTCATCGCGGCGCGTATGGCGATGCGCGCGGTGTCCGCATCGCGGATTTCGCCAACCAGCAAGACGTCGATATCCTGGCGCAGCGCTGCGCGCAGGGTTGCCGCGAAGGTCATTTCGATGTCAGCGTCGATCTGAACCTGGTTGATTCCGGACATCTGGTACTCGACCGGGTCTTCCAGAGTCACGATACTCTCAGTCAGCGCGTTCTTCTGATTCAGCGCCGCGTAGAGCGTTGTGGTCTTGCCGCTCCCGGTAGGACCTGTGACGAGAATCATTCCATAGGGCTGATTGATTGTGCGTATAAGCACCGCTTCGTCGTCAGGATCGAGTCCGAGATCTTTGATGCCCGAGAGCACGGTGGATTGATCCAGCATGCGCAGCACGACGCGTTCTCCGAGGAACGTTGGCAAGGTCGCAACGCGCACATCGAATTCGCGATCTTTGGTTTCGATGCTGATGTGACCGTCTTGCGGGCGGCGCGTTTCGGTGATATCGAGATCGGACATGATCTTGATACGGGAAATCACGGCCGGCTCGATATCGGGTGCGATACTCATCACGTCGTGAAGAATACCGTCGATTCGATAGCGCACGCGCATTTCGGGTTCTTGCGGGTCAAGGTGAATATCCGTGGCCCCGGAGTTGACCGCGCCTTCGATGATGGTAGACACCAATTTGATTACGGGCGCGCCTTCTGCCTGCTTGGCGATCTCGTCAAAGCGTCGCTTTGTGTCTTTTGATTCGTCGACCGTTGCCACGCTCTTGTTCTCCTCATGTTTTGCCGCCTCTTTGGATTGTTTTGCTTTGGAAGCGGCGCTTTCTTTCGGGGCCTTCTTGCCGGTGCTTGGCGGTTCGACGGGTGGCGGGGCCTGTTGTTTTGCAGGGGCCTTGCCCGCAACGTTTCTTGTACCCGCATAGCGGGCCTTGATCTCTCCTTTGATGTCATCGCACGAGGTCAATATTGCATGTACGCGTTTGCCGAGAATCACCGCGAGATCGCTGAGCGTATTCCGCTGTTGCGGATCGGCGATGAGTACGGTCAGGCGATCGCCGTCCAGCGAGACAGGTATCATGCGATGACGCAACGCCAGGCTTTCTGGAACCGATTCGAGCGCATGGCGGTCGCTTGGAGATTCCGCTAGCTGGGTGAATTCGATGCTGTGTTGTTTGCTCAGGGCAATTGCGATCGCGTGGGACGTAACAACTCCTTTGGCCAACAGAATCTTGCCGAGGAGTTTTCCCGTGCGGGCCTGTTCTTTGAGCGCTTCTTTAAGTTGTTCTTCGGTGATCGCTTTTATGTTGACGAGCATGCGACCGAGACTCTCGTCTTCAGTGCGCTTCGACTGCGAGTGAAACTCGTAGCGCAGCGTCTGATCGAGGGTTTCGTAGGAGAGCGTGCCCATCTGCAGAAGCGTGCGGTACCAGGGTACGCCGGTTCGCTTTTCGCGCGCCTGCGCAGCCGCGAGGTCTTCGCGGGAGATGGCGTCGCTTTTGATGAGTGCATCGGCAAGTAAGGACTGGTTCTGCTCATCGGCCATGAACGGAAGTCTCCTCTTGGACGGATCGGACGCGTCAAACAGAAGATGATTGCGCGCCACATTATAGAGAGCGATAGAGATTCCGTAAAGAGAATCGTGCGCGGAGCGAATGAGTGATAGTGTTGTGGGTATTCGAAGGGGGTCTTGTGCGTTGCGATCCGGCGGGGTTTTGAGGCAGTCTTGGAGTTCGCCTCTTATTGGGGGCTGTGAGGCACGGTATAGAAGGACTCGGTATTATGAAGACACTACTGGCTCGTTGCGCGTGGTTGGTTCTTGCGGCGTTCCTATCCTTTTCCTTGAGTCACGCCGACAATGCGGTGATGCACTCGCCTTCCGGTGAACGGTACACGGTACAAGACCTGGGCGGGACGACGATTCTGCCGAACGGGAGGCTCATCACGCCGACGGGTCCCATGATCCGGGTACAACCCCACCCATACGGGTTGACCATGAGCCCGGATGGGCGATGGGTGGTCGCCGCGTGCAGCCAGGGCCCTCAGCTTTCCATTTTGGATGTGTCCAATCCGGCGGAACCCAAGGTGACCTCCATCCCGGAAGAAGGTGCGGACGGCAAGGGTGTCCTGGATGCCACCTTCATGGGGTTGGCCGTGGATTCGGACAAGAACGTGGTTTACGTTGCCGGGGGTGGCGACTGGAGCGTGATGGCATTTGACCTCGCGACGCGGTCCCGGTTGTTTCGTATCGATTGCGCGCATACGGTTGGCGAGGAGACCTTTCAGTACGGATATGTGGGCGACCTTCGGCTATCTCCTGATAAATCAACTATTTACGCGGTCGATCAGTCCAATTTCCGCCTGCTTATCGTAGATATAGCCACACAGAAGGTGGTCCGTTCGGTCGCCGTTGGGCGCTACCCGTTTGGGGTCACGCTATCCCCGGACGGGAAGCGCGCGTACGTTGCCAACGTGGGGATGTTCGAGTACGCCTATATCCGGGATAAGGCAGGCCGCCAGGCCGCCCTTCACTTTCCGCCCTATGGGGTGCCGTCCGAGGAGGCCGAGGAAGGGTACGAGCGCGAGGACCTCGTGGTGCCAGGGCTCGGAGACCCGAACGACATCCGCGGGATGTCCGTCTGGACGATTGATGTGTCGAAGCCGGGCAAGGAGCGTGTAGTTGGAAAGACCAAGACCGGCCATCTGGTGGGCGAGCAGTTGGAGGACTTTCCGGCTGTCGGCGGGAGCAGTCCCAACTCCCTCGTGGCGACGGACACGCACGTGTACGTATCCAACGGGAGCAACGACAGCATCACCGTTATCAAGGCGAAGTCGGGAAAGCGCGAGCGGGACATAGAGATGGTTCTAGCCCCGGAGGCGAAGAAGCTTCGCGGGATGATTCCGTTTGGGGTGGCTTTGTCGCCGGATAGCCAACGCCTCTATGTCTGCGAGGCGGGCATTAACGCGATTGGCGTGATACGGCTCTCGGATCGGAAGGTACTGGGCCATATCCCTACGGCGTGGTTCCCGAGCAAGATCGCGGTGTCGCCGGACGGCAAGCGCCTATATGTGGCGTGTGCGAAGGGGATCGGTTCGGGTCCGAACGCGGGACCCAACCATAAGGAAGGTGACCCGACAGGGATCGGCCAACTCATGCGGGGGTACATCAATATTATTGACGTGCCGGAGTCGGACGAAGCGCTGAAGGCGTTGACCGACAAGGTGATTGCCAACAACGTCAGCATTGTCCGGCGCAGTGACGATGCGCGTCCGAGCGGGCACCCTGTGCCGCCATCGCCGAAGGCCTGGGCGAGTCCCATAAAGCACGTGATCTACGTGACCAAGGAGAATCGGACATACGACGAGGTCTTTGGCGCGTTGCCGGGCGGGCGCGGCGATGCGGAGTTGTGCCGGCTTGGACGGCCCATCGATGTTTCGAACAAGGACAACACGAAGACCGTGAAGGATGTGGTGTTGATGCCGAACCACGTTGCCCTCGCGAAGCGGTTTGCCATCAGCGATAACTTTTATTGCGATTCGGATCATTCGATTGATGGGCATCGGTGGCTGGTGGGGACGTATCCGAACGAGTTCATGGAAACGCGCATCGGCGAATCGGCGAAAGGTTCTGGGCCTGGCAACTTCCTGTTTGTGGGTTCATCGGGCGCCGTGTACCCCGATGAATACAACGAGGGCGGGGCCATCTGGGAACACTTTGACCGCGGCAAGATTCGGTTCCGGAACTATGGTTTGGGATTCGAGTTCAAGCCGCAAGACGAGGAGCAGGAGTATAAGGACACGGGAATTCGGCTGCCCATTAATTATCCGTTGCCGAAACCGCTGTTCGAGAACACGTCGCGCGAGTTCGCCACCTACAACACGAACATCCCGGATCAGTTCCGGCTCGATCGGTTTGAGCAGGAGTTCCGTGAGCGGTGGCTCTCCGGGAAGGAGCCTTTTCCGCAGGTCATCACGATGATGCTGCCGAACGATCACGGCGCCGGCGAACGGCCCGACGACGGGTATCCGTTTTGGGGATCCTTCATGAGCGACAACGACCTTGCGTTGGGGCGCTTGGTCGAGCTGATCAGCCACAGTCCGTTCTGGAAGGAGACGGCGATCTTCGTGACGGAAGACGATGCGCAAGGCTACCGGGATACGGTGGACGCGCACCGGTCCATTTGTATGGTGATTAGTCCGTATTCGAAGGCGGGACATATCTCGCACACGCACGTGAGCATGGGGAGCATTCTCAAGACGATGTTTCTAATTCTCGGTCTGCCCGCGCTGAATCAGTACGACGGATTTGCTTCGGATCTGAGCGATGCGTTTACGGTGGATGCGGCTAATGCCGAGCCGTACAACGCGCTGCCGGTGAACCC
>JAIBAQ010000091.1 GCA_019695095.1 Candidatus Hydrogenedentota bacterium | reverse complement strand
GTTAGCGAGATCGAGCAGGTGCAACGCGGCAGACTGCTTCGTTTCGGATGATGCTTCCCAGTAAAGCAAACCTTTTCCGTCTGGCGTAAAGCTGGGATTGATGGCTCCGCCGCCGGGCAGTGTTGTCCGTTGCTCGGGCCGGGGGTCGCGCAGGGACGCGATGAACAAGTTCCCATACGTGGGCACGCCGGCGCTCCAACTGCCGTCGCGCTTGAACCCAGACGAGTAGACGATGCTCTCTCCATCGGGCGTGAAGTGAACACCGGCTCCGTTTAGTCCCGTGCGTACCACGCTTTGCGCTGCGGTGTCGATGATCACAATCTCATACTCGCTGCCGCCGACGTACCCTTCGGCATCCGCGACGGCCAACCATCTCGAGTCGGGTGACCAGTGCGGGCAGGTTTTCAGCCAGCCTTCGAGCACGCGATTGACGGTCAGGGTCTCCAAGTCCAATACGTAGACGCCGCCTTCCCGTTCGGCTGGCTTGGTCTTGTCCGGTGTGTAACCGCCCACAAAAGCCACTTTGCGGCGATCCGGCGAAATCTCCATGTACAGCGGGTCATAGTCCGCCAGTGGCGTCATGGGCATCTTCTCACCCGTCACCAGGTTCACCAAGTACAGAACATCGTTGATGAATGGGCGCCCTGCCCCGCCCACAGGGTCGGAGCCAAAATGGGGGAAGATAAGAGAACTCGATTTCACCAAGGCGAGGTTCGAGCCAACCTGGGCCACCAATTCCGGACCAACACTCAGAAAGTCCGTGACTTCCCGCGCCTTGCCTGTTTGCACATCCACGGCCCACATGGCGTAAAGGAACATGTCGCGTATAGGGCGGAAGACCAGCGCTTCCGGAGGCCCGGCAGAACCCGGATCGCCCAGCCATTTCGCGGTGTAGTCCGTTTTGCTCAGCGCTTCTTGACTCGGCGTCGCCGCTTGCGCCACGACCGTGCTGCGCGAACCGGCTTCAACCTTCTGTGTCGTGTCACCGGCGTGGACTTCTACGGCGCCGGACAATACGGTCAGGACGAGCGCGCTGCGCAAGGCTGCTCTCAGTCGCTTCATGTTTGTATCCTCGCTCGACTGCACGTCAGGCACACTCGCGTCGCCCGCATACAGCTTGCAGTTGAATCGTGTGCCAAGCACCCGCAACGTCGCCGCGGGCGTCTTGATCGAAAATGCTTCTTCCGGTGGACCGGGCGTCACTTCTGCTCGGACCTCTCCCACAACGAGTTCAAGCGATGGACCCTTGGCGCTTCGCGGCCCCAGGTACACGGCCTGCGTGTTCTCGCACAACCACAACGCCGTGCCGTCGGCCAGCGCAAGTTTCGCCGCGCTATTGGGACCCACTTCGATCCGCTCGTTCGCCTTCAATGAGACTCCCGCGCTTAGCGCCGCGGGCCCGTGGTCGCCGACCACTGAGACTACTCGGCCTTCGACGATTTCCACGCGATCGGCCACGTTGTTGCCGCGCGGCGCAAACCAGAGTGCCGCGCCCAGGATGGCCAAGAAAGACGCCGCAGCCCACGCAAGCCGCAACCGGCGGCGCGCAACTAGCGGAGTCCGTTCGACGGATGTGAGTTGAACTTCCAGCGACGACCACACGGCTTCCTTTCGGGCCGAATCCATGCGGGGCGGCTTGGGCGCGTCCTTCAAGAGGCGCTCAAATTCGCCGTCCGGCATGCCGTTCTGTTCGTTGAACTCACTCATCGGACCAATCCTGCGCTTCGTACAACCGGCCATCGAGCTTTGCCATCCGCGAATACGTTTCTCGAAACGCGGCCCGCGCCCGGCTCAGCAACGATTCCACGGCCTTGACGGTCGTCGTGAACTGTTCGGCAATTTCCGCCACGCGCAGTTCTTCGCAGTACTTCAGGCGAAGCACGCCTTCCCAGCGGGTTGGCAACGCCGATAGCGCCGCGCCAGTCAAGTTTCGCTCCTCCTCACGCTGGAGTACGGCATCGGGCCGGTCGTCCGGACACACAAGCACCCAACCATTGCCGCCCTCCAACGTGTCGAGCGGCAATGGTCTTGCCGCGACCGGCGCCAAACTCCGCACGCGCCGCGCCAACACCCGCCGCTCGATTCCGCGCAGCCACGGCGCAAGATTCGCCGGATCTCCGCGAAAGGAGCCGATCGATTCAATTGCCCGCGTGAACGTCTCCTGAGTCACTTCCTCGGCGACAGAGCGGTTGCCCCGCGTACGATAGAACGCATAGCCGTAGACGGCGTCCACGTTGTCGTCGTACACGGCCCGCCAAGCGCGCCGATCGCGGCGTTGTAAGGACTCGATGGTTACTTCCACGCGGTATCTCTGTGGCCGGCGCCCCGGCCTCCGATCATGATCTGTCTATATCTTTGCCCAAACCCCCGAAAATCCTTCGCGGAGATTCTATGAGAGCTATGGCACGTAGAGGAATATGCGCTCATTCTGACACGCATCCCTGTGCGATCTGCACCGCAACAAGATTATAGGACGGATCGGTCGGATTCGCCGGATCGGTCCCATGAGACGTCCCCCCCCCCACTCTTCCGTCATGCCTCAGAATAACGGAGCCGCAGCCCTCCCTGCTCCTTGTCACCGGCCAGGTGATGCGCTACACTCGCACCTCCATTATCCGTTGGTACACATGCCGGGGGAGGGCACTATGGGCTTTGGAATTCGGTCGGTATTCGCGCCGGCTCCGCATATACCGCGCCTACCGGACGATGAGGTGAAGCGCCTCTATCCGTGGTATCGCTGGCGTATTCTCGAATCGACGTTCCTCGGCTATGCCACGTTCTACCTCGTGCGCAACAATCTCTCGGTGGTCGGCAAAGACCTCGAATCCGTCCTTGGCTACGACAAGGCGATGCTCGGCAGCATCCTCGGGATGACCGCCATTAGCTATGGGCTCGGCAAGTTCCTCATGGGCGCGGCGTCCGACCGAAGCAATCCGCGCGTGTTCATGGCCTTTGGATTGCTCCTCACGGCGCTGTGCAACTTTGCCTTCGGAATGTCATCGAACTACACGATTCACCTTTGGCTGTGGGCGTTGAATGGGTTCGTCCAGGGCATGGGCTGGCCGCCCTGCGGGCGATCGATGGCGCATTGGTTCAGCGAAAAGGAACGCGGCCTCACCTTCAGCATATGGAACACGTCGCATAACGTGGGCGGAGGTATCGCGGGCGCGCTCGCTGCGTGGGCGGTCAATACGTACGGCGGCTGGCAATACGCCCTCTTTGTACCGGGCATCATCGCGATGATCGGCGCGGTCTACCTATTCTGGCGATTGCGCGACACACCGCAGTCCGTGGGTCTACCGCCAGTCGAAGAGTATCGGAACGATTTCACCGAATACGCGCGCGCCCACGGGACCTTTGAGCGCGAACTCTCGTTTCGCGAACTCTTCGTCGACAATGTGCTCAAGCACAAGTACATTTGGCTGCTCGCATTCGCAAACTTCTTCGCGTACATCGCGCGCTACAGCATGCTCGATTGGGGGCCCACCTATTTCCGCGAAATGAAGGGCGTCGACATCACCGGTGGCGGCATGGTAGTCCTCGTGTCCGAATTCGGCGGCATTCCGTCAACCATCCTACTAGGCTGGCTTTCCGACCGCATCGGCGGACGCCGCGGCATGGTCGCAACGCTTTGTCACATACCAATCCTCGTCGCGTTCACAATCATGCTGTTCACGCCCGTCGGATTTCTGTGGCTGGACATGACCATGCTCGCGGTTGTCGGATTATGCATCTACCCCATCATCAACCTGATCGTGATCATGGCGCTCGATCTCACTTCAAAAAAGGCCATCGGTGTGGCGGCGGGATTCATCGGTCTCTTTGGATACATTGGCCGCACCGTCATGGCGAAAGGTTTCGGATCGACCCTGAAAAGCCTAGAAGTCTCGCACGGCCACGACTACGCGTGGAACGTTATCCTCTGCCTCATCCTCGCATCCACGGCCCTGTCGATGCTCCTGCTCGCCGTCACGTGGCGGCTCAAGCCAAAGGGATAGTCCGCAATTTGCACCGGCGCGATTGAGCGCAAACGCGCCGGGTACGAGAGTGCTTCAAACGTGTTCGTGGAAAATCCGAGAAAGTCGTGCGGCGATACAGTCGTGCTGGATTATCCGTTGTTACAGTCGCGACACATGAATCGCGTCAACGGCCCATACAGCGTCCTGGAAGTCGTTGTCGCCGTGGATCTGATCGACAAAGAGTATTGCGTTGGGATCGCTTACATCGATAATCAACTGCCAGGTGCCCCCTCCGTAGAGAGTGGAACTGACGACATCGATCCCCCACACTTCGACAGCGGCAGGGATATGAGGCACGTCGTCAAACAGGAATTTGTACGTAACCGCATACCTTCCGCTTGGCGCGTGCTGAAAAAATAGGGCGTTGACACCGTTGTAGGGACCCGCGCTGCCCACTTCGGGGGCGTCCGAGACATTGCCATCGGGCGTACCGACTTGCAGCGAATCGCCGTCCGCGAAATCGAATCGCAAGGGCCGCGCACGGCTGAAACCCGCGAAGTACGGCGTCGAACATGGAAACGTGATTAGCGGTCCGGTCCTGTAGTAATCCATCCAGCCGTTCGTGACGGGCCAAGCGTTGGGCGAACTCCACGAGTCTGGAACCGGGGACACGATAGCTCCCGCTCGAAAATCACCGATCCAAATGTCATCAGACACTTTGAACAAGGGAGACAACGGATTACCGGAGACACGCAGATCGCGCAGGCTTAAGATTTTGCCATCCCCATCGTATGTGTCATGCGTGTAATAAAAGAACCCGTAGGTGGGATCCAGCAGGTGCCACGCGCCATCGAAGTACGTCTCTGCCATGACGTGATCCATATTCGGAAGACCTACCACGCGCGCTGGCAACCCGGCGGCCCGGCAGAGTGAGACAAACGCAAGACTCCGGTAGTAGCAATTACCCCAACCCTGAGAAAGCCAAAAGCTTCCTGTGTGCCAGGGCACTTCATTCAGCCGGAGTTCCTTGGTTCTTGTTTCCGGTTCGGACAGGTACATCTTCTGAGTTACATAAGCGAGAATCTCAAGGGCCCTTTGCTCGGACGAAAGAGTCCCTGAAGACAGGGAGAATACTTCCGCCAGCGAAGCTTGGAGGATGTCTAGAGAAAACTCGCTATCAAGGTACAAGAATTTTTCAAGAATCTCCGACTCCTTCCAAAGATAGCCTTTTTCAAACAACGTCCCCAGGCTATGCTCGAAATCATCCGGAAGTACGATCGGTGTTCCAACGCTCTCAAGCTCGGGAGACCAGGTGGCCATTTTGCTGGTCAATTCGCCGTATGGCTCGAGGAAGGGATGCAACTCGAGCATTTCCACGCTGATTGCATCGATCTCACAGGACGAGGCGGGCGGCGGCTCAGGTCCATCCCACGCCACGTCGACCAATAGCACAGCGTTGTGTTGTTGAATTCTGCAATCGACGCGAAACCTGCCCTCCGTGCGCTCGACATCCCGTATCGCCACATCTTCAATTTCAGTGACCGCTGGAGTCAGAACCGCAGATGGATCCACCAAGAAATAAGTAATTCGGTAGATGCCAGGGAGTCCATATGGGAATTTTAAGAGGTGTATGGCGCCGCCGGGGGCGGAACTGCCAAGATGACTGCTTGGCACATCGCCGCTGTTTTGATTGACCGTCCCTATCCAGAATGGGCCGGAGAACACGGGGATGTCTATCGGTCTAAACCATCCATTGCCTGAAGATTTGGTTCCCGGTTGTGCGAAAACGGCCGGTGAAGAAAGACTGTGGTTTAATACCTCATCCAATGGAACCGCCTCCCACTGGACGTATGTGTCATCACCCGGCGGAGAATCTGTGCAGCCTCCCAAACCCAAGATGCAAGGACAACCAGATGCAAGGGCAAGTACTATCGCGGCAAAAACTACAAATCCGACGCGCGGCATTGCACTGATCATCACGGCACTCCAACCAACTATACAGATTGCTCTCAATCAACTTATAACACATTTGAACTCGAAAGGTTCCTCGATTGGAGTGAAGTTACAAAAACGTAATGGAAGGTCTTAGTTGCTTGATTTTCCCATATTAGAGTTTTTCTAGGAATTCAGGGTGCCAAGACTTTACGGTCTGCAAATCAGGCCGCAGCCTCCCTATTCCTTCTGCCTAGGTTCTTTCGGCAGCACTAGCAAACATCTGATGGAAAAGCGGGCATTCTTCGGGAAATTCCAGCGCAACCGACCTAGGTAGCCGCCCGGATTGTGGCGGCACGGTCGAAGATTTCGTCGCGGCTGAGGCCCGCGGCCGCGTACATCGCGAAAATGTTCTCGTCGGGCGTTTCCGGCGGCACGGTGTGCGACGCCGCGAGAATGTAGCCGCCGCCGTCCGTGGTCATGTCTTCGATGAGTTTCGCCGTCGCGCGATAGACCTCGTCCGCCGTCGCGACGGGCAGCAACCCTTGCGTGTCGACGCCGCCCATGAACGAGAGTTGCGCGCCGAACTCGCGCTTCAGGTCCGCCGGGTTCATGCCCGCGCAGTTGCACTGGATCGGATTCAGTATCGTGATGCCCATCTCGATGAGATCGGGAATGATGGACCTCAACGCGCCGCAGCAATGGTACGCCACCGGCAATCCCGCGCGCGTGCCCACGTCCACGACGCGCTTCAAATGCGGCGCGATCAGCCTGCGCCACACGTCCGGGCTCATAATCATGCCCTGCTGCCCCGCCACATCGTCGCCGGTCCACAGCCAATCCAACGCAAACCGCGCGAGCGATTCCTCCGACACGCGCACCGCGAAATCCGCGCACCGGCCCAACATGGCGTACGCCGTGTCCTCGTCGGCGACGAGATCGAGGATCGTCTCCTCCATGCCGCGCAGGCGCCAATACATCTCGAACACACACGGCGACACGTCGACGCCCACGAACTGCGTGTCCGCGTGTTCCATTACCGGCTCCATCAACGCCAGCAAATCGTCCATGCGATCGTAGGGAAACGCATACGCAAGCTGTTGCTCGGGACTCTCGTTGGCCAGCGGAAATCCGACGATCTGGTTAAACGCGCCCTGCTTCTCCCAACGGACACCCCACCAATCGAGGTGGCCTTCGCCGTCGCGCTCATGGACAATCCCTTCCATCGCATGGTTGTTGTTCACCCACGCCTGCCGGATGTCGTTGCCCATCGCATCGCCGACACGCCCCACCGGAATCTCCAGCAAACGCGCCAACCGCCGCGCCGTCTCCGGATGAAACCACATGAAGATCGGCACGCGATCCACCGGCTCGCGCCGAATTGCAGATTTGACTCGTTGTTTGGAGGTCATGGGCGGTCTTTCCGTTGTTAGCTAAGTATCTGCCGTGTGCGCGACAGATTCCACTTGTTTGTCAGACGGGTGCTTGGGAAATGGCAAGAAGGGAGATCGGGAAGTTGACAGTCGGAGACACTGCAACTTGCTCAGTGACCTAGTGATTCACTCTATGTAGTCAGAATTACATCTAGGAGGATGATGTCGGACTCCATATGATGGCTTGGAACGCTAAACATGAATGGTGGTAGAGACAACACTGAATGGATCCGAGCGAGTTGATGGCCAGATCGTCGACATTCCACAGTATCTACGCTGCGGCGGAATCCGAAGTTGAGAAGAGAGTCTTCAATTTACGACGATTGAGATGTATGGCCACCCTCACTCACTTTGCTTAACGGCGGATTCTCCAACCAGCGCCGTGCCTGACTTTGAGAAGACCGAATCTTATCAGCGATGTCAGGTGACATACAGCTCGTATCTGTGCCATTAGCCACAATCTCCATAGCCTTCCTCAAGTTGCTTCCGAAGACAGGGTGGTCTTGATCTGTCATCATGGGGACATCGGTCTCCGGTGGGAAAAGCAATCCGACTAGACTTGGAACCACGCGTTCAGGAGAAGACTTTGCAGCAGAAAGTACGACATCTCCCAGCCACTTCCATCCATCGGGCGCACTCGCATTCCCAGTATTATTTTGGGCAGGGAGGAGTTCAATGAGTCTCGATAGACAATCCATGTGATTTGGACTCAGAGCTTTGGCTAGCATACACGGTTCGTTTGCGTAGATGTTCTCAACCACTTCACGTATCATCTGATACAGAGCGTCCTTCTCGGAAAACAGCACACTGCCCCATTCCTTAAGGATTCTGATGGCAAAACGCAGGTCGATCTTCAGCGCGGTCACAATTTCGTTATGAAGCCACCGCCTACAATACTGAAGATCCTTCTTGCCGGGCAGAGCTTCATACAAATCGCGAACCTCTATAAACCCAAAGTAGTCATTGTCGTTGGGCTGTACACCACTATCACTCTTCTTGAGGATGCCAGCAAAGATGCCTTTGGCCAAGGCCACAATCTCGACTTCAGAGAGAATCTCGCCAAATTGCCGGAGCTTTGAGGCAAGAATAGGTGTACAAAGGACTGCTTCGGGCAATGGCTTGCCATCCCATAAGGCAGTATTCGAGTCTTCCTTCTCGCTGCTACAATGTTGCCTCCAATCCCGCAGAACCCTAAGTACACCTTGGTCTCGTGTCTCACTTGGACCCACCCATTCACTATGCAATCTGAACCAGTAATCGGTTACTGAATATCGATCTACCCCCTGAGGTCCTGCAATGGGGTAAGCGTTCGGATTTACGTCTCGTGCAAAACTGGGAAACAAGAATCTGCACAAAATCTTAACGCTGCTATCGTTTAAATGGTGCTCCGCAACCAACTTCTCCCATGATTCAACAAGACGCCCTTCCCAATTTGATTGATTGTCGGAAGTCACCCTTCCCCCATCGAGTCGAAGAGCGTCCACATTACTTAGCAGGAAGGAGTAGATTTCCGGGCAAGTCACCTTTAGAACCTTGCAAATCAGCAAATCGTCGAAATCCAGTTCTCCGTGTAGCTTCTTCCAGGCGCGGTATGTCTGCATGAATACCGCCTTCATCGCCCGTGGCGTATCCACAAGTTGGGCAATGGCGCTTATAGCGTCAAGTGCTCCACCACACCACAAATAGCGAAACCGATCAATGCCCTCACGCCCAAAGCGCTCGTCCCTCTTTTCAGACGACAGTGCATCAATGTCGTCGAACTCCCTCAGAAGTCTACGAAGGCTCCTGACATTACTTATGACGTCCGCCGCCTTTAGACGTGGGACAATCTCTACATGGTCACAAAGCCGTGTAAGAACATCGGTTCCGGGATTGTGACCAGCTACGAGAATGAACGAGACGTATTTGAGTGGCTTGAGCCGATCCAAGAGCGCCTCAAGCTGGACACGAGACTCTGGAGTTAGATCACCTCGGTCAAAATCATCGACAACAATAACCAACTTTAGTTGAATAGCGGACAGAACATATTCAAGCTTGCCAAGAGCTTCTTGCGCACTGAAATCACCAAGCATGAAAGTACTCACTACTTTTCCCCAGCCCGACGGAACTGCTGACAGGGCGCGTGAGTACTGAAGGGTAAGCCCATTGAGGCACAGACAATCTGTAACCTTCTGCAATTCGCGGATTACACTAGATATGATATAGTGCGCGTTGGATTCGGCGCGGGATCCCCACATTCCCAATCTCACCAACTTCACTTTCGGCCAGTGATTGTCTGCGGTAGTACTGCTGCGTTCTCTTTCCTTCAGGAAATGCTCAGTCAAGTTGATTATGCTTGTCTTTCCTCTTCCGCGCGGCCCATAGATTCCAAGGGTCTTGGAGTCTTCACTTACAACGAAATCCGCAATCCGCCGTGCATAATGCGCTGATTCGAACAAGTCATCAGACGGCAGCCCAATCGGCCCTTCACCATCTTCCAGCCACTTGCGAAGTCGATCTACATCTGGGCCTGGAGTACTACTGTCTGCGCCTTGACAAATTGATACCGCGTTTGGTGCAGCCTGGAAATACGCTGAATCATCGAATGGGCGCAAAAGGGATAACGCGTAAGCACACATAATTCCGAAGACGACTGATGCAACGCCAAATATAACATCTGGCAAATACTGGGCCGAAAAGAGGGAGGGAACAGGTTCTTCTCTGAGGCACTGGGAGGCAACTGTGTAGACAAAGCATCCCATGATGCCCGCGAACCAGGACGGCGGAAATCTCCAAAACATCAGAGAGAGCTTCAGGTCGTCAAGCCTGAATCCACCTAAGTGGATTATTATCGCCCACAGTGCCCCTGCGAAGAGAGCGACCAAGCCGAACTGCACTATCCAGCTCCAGCGAGCGAGTAGTGATCCCAAAGATCCACTTAGTCTTACAACGAGGGGGTCAAACGCAAGACACACAAGTAGAGAGATCATAATCAGCGCAATGAGATCGCACCAGCGTTTGTATGTGGGCTTAAGGCTGAGCATTGGGCACTTTACTACCTCGCGTTTGAATGCTTCTCCTTTAGAGTATTAGCAATGTCTGACTGCAATTCTCGCATAACCTGAGTCCTGAATCACGCACAAGAAGTTGCAGAGAATTGCCACAGAAAGAACTCGGCTTCGGCAGTACTCTCATTTGCCCACACGGCAAACTTAAGTGCCCCGAGCGCTACTTCGCGCTTCTGGCGTCGTCTGCGCAATGTCAGGAAATGACCACAAGATGGACCTGGCCGCGTTTGCATTCTCAATGGCATCATTGGACTCCCGCCTCCCCAGTTGTAGAATGGCTGCAACGCTCCAGGCTCTGCATGCGGGAAGGGATTTCAGATGGCATCCACCGAACACGAAGACCGCTACCGGGTGTTCACGATTCCGCCGGAGGAGGCGCGGCGGATCGACGAGGCGGAGTATTTCGCGAGGAAGCCGCGCTTCACGTCGTTGTTCGTGTTGGTGTTTTTGGTGGGGGTGGGGGCGGCGTCGTTGATTGCCTTGCGGCCTCCCGCGCCGTTGGCGTCGGATGCCCCCGCAACAGAATTCTCGGCGTTGCGCGCGATTCAGCACAACTACGTGATCGCGACGGAGCCGCATCCGTCGGGGTCGCCCGCGAATGACCGCGTGCAAGCGTACATCGTCGACACGCTGCGGTCCTTCGGGGTTGATGCGCAAGTGGTCACGACGTATTTCGCGGAAGGGCAAAGCGCGGGCCGGTCCAACTTCATTCTCGCGCGCATTCCCGGAACGGGGAACACAAAGGCATTCGGTTTGATGGCCCACTACGATTCGACTCCGTACGGCCCCGGCGCGGCGGACGATTGTTCCGGGGTCATCTCTCTGTTGGAAATTGCGCATGTCTTGAAAGCGTCGCCGCCGCTGAAGAACGACATCGTCTTCGTGTTCACGGACGGCGAGGAGGTGGGACTGCGCGGCGCGAAGGCGTTCGCGAACCACCCCTGGTTTAACGAAGTCGCCCTCATGACCAACCTCGAATCGCGCGGCACGCAAGGCAATTCGCTCGTCTTCGACACGAGCGAACAGAACGGCTGGCTTGTCGCGGAACTGATGCGCGGCATGCGGTACCTGTGCGCGTCGTCGTTCATGTACGACGTGTACAAGATGCTGCCGTTCTCCTCCGACTTCGACGCATTGCGCCGCCACGGCATGAAGGGCTGCGACATCGCGTTCATCGACAACTTCGCGTGGTACCATACAGCGAACGACCGGCCCGAGCACCTCAACCTCGCCACGTTGCAGCAACACGGTTCGTGCGGCCTCGACCTCGCGCGTCACTTCGGCAGCATCCCGCTCGACGGTACAATCACGGCCCCCGACGCAACGTACTTCAACGTGTTCGGCTATTGGCTCGCGCGCTACCCGTTGTCCTGGGGCGAGCCGCTGGCCTTCGCGGTGGCCGCGTTCGTTGGCCTTGTGCTCCTAATCGGGCTCGTGACCCGCAAGATCTCCGTCACGGGCACAATTGCAGGGGCTGTCATGTTGCCCATCACCGCCGCGATTGCGGCGGCGGCGTGCGTCGGCATTCTCGCGTACGTCTGGGGACCGGACATCGCGACGCGCCTGTACACGGAGAACTTCACGCGCATACCGGACCTGACGCCGCTGTATCACAACGCGCTCTATACGACTTCCTACGTCGCGGCAAGTATTGCGGTGGCCTCGCTGATCTACGGGGCATTGTCGCGGTGGGTTTCGTCGCTGAGTCTGCTTGCCGGCGCATACGTGTGGTGGATTGCCCTGCTCTTCGTGTTGAACCTGTATTTGCCTGGCGGCAGCTATGCGGCTCTGTGGCCGCTGGCGATCAGCGCGGCCGGTACGTTCGCGTGCTTCTTGTTCTCCAAACGCGGCCAACTCCGTCCGGGTTGGATCGTTTTTCTCTCGTTCTTTGCTGCGCCCGCGGTGCTGTTGTTCACCCCGATGTACCGGTCGTTCGCGGCGACGGTCATGATAGCGGGCGCTCCGGGATTTGCCGCATTCGTGGTGCTGGTGTTGGGTTTGATGATCCCGCAATTGGACCTTATGGGCCGCGTGAACCGCTGGTGGTTGCCCGCATTGAGCACAGCGGTGGCCATTGGTTTGGTGACGGCAGGCGTGATGAACAGCAGTTTCACGCGTGATCGCCCTAAGCTCGATTCCGTGTCGTATGGGATCGACTACGATGCCAACAAGGCGTACTGGCTCAGCCCGGATCGCGAACCCGACGAGTGGACCGCGCAGTTCTTTCCGCCCGGCACGCAGCGCGCGCAGTACTCCGAATTCGCGTCTAGCAACGAGCCTGTGTTGAAAGCGCCCGCGCCGATAGCGCCCGAGTATCCAGGTCCGCAAGTGACTATCGCCTCCGATGTCACGACGAACGCCGTGCGCGAACTCACCCTGCATATTGCGTCGCCCGCGAAAGCCGCGAGCATGGCAGTGCGCGTACAGTCGGATGCGAATGTGCTCGGCGCGTCGCTATTCAGCAAGACCCTGGCCACGGAAGAGCGTGGATTGCACGTGGACATCAACGTGTTTCCGCCGGAGGGAGTCGATCTTGCGCTGCGGCTTGCGGCGGGCGGCCCCGTGACGGTGAACGCGCGCGAGACCTTCTACGGCCTGCCGAGCATCCCCGGCATCAAGCCGCGTCCCGACTACATCATCGCGTCACCCAACACCGTCGATCACGGCGGCAGAGCGCTCGATAGCAACCGCATTTTCGTAACCCGCACTGTCCATTTCTAAGAGGCAAACGTGAACATTCCGCGGATCTATCTCGACACGGTCCAGTCCGCTAACGTAAAGCCCTTGCGTATGTGCACACCTTTGGAGGCACTCCATGAAGAGAGTTAAGGAATCGAAGGCGCTGCTTGAAGTCCGGGATTGGAAGACGCAGGCGAGCAGTGAGGTTGCGCACATGCCCGTCAAAGAAGCTTTAAGGAAACGCCTACGCGACTCCGCCGAATCTGCCGAGCGCGCAGGCTTTCCGCGCCGCCGCTCACGCGCGAAGTAGAGAGGAATGCGCCAAGGCTTAATGCGAGTAGGCCTCTTTCTAATCTGCGCAGGTCGTTCGCGAATCGTTCCGTTCATACGCTATGCTCGTAGAGGTATGGCACGGGGTTTCAAGTTGGGGGCTTCTTTCGTCCCGTGCATTGAAGGTATCGATCCGCAACGGCAGTAGAACGCACGCGAGGTTTCTCGTGATATGCCAATGCCAGATACAGCTCATCTGACAGCGCCCGCGATTGAGTGCGCCGCC
Source organism: Candidatus Hydrogenedentota bacterium (assembly GCA_019695095.1). Lineage (NCBI taxonomy): Bacteria > Pseudomonadati > Candidatus Hydrogenedentota > Candidatus Hydrogenedentota bacterium. The sequence continues at coordinate 11,653 of JAIBAQ010000091.1, read as the reverse complement.
ACGGACTTTTCTCCCTCTCTTCTTCTGCTTCAATGGCACATCACGGAGCGATGCAACCTCCAATGCACGCACTGTTATCAAGCGAAAAACCCGATGTGCGAACTCGATTGGGCTTCGCTGATGCGCATTTGGGATCAATTCCGGGAGTTGCGCGCACAGGTCATGGATCGGCGCGCGGGAAAACCGACGCGCTTTCACGTCTCCGTTACGGGTGGCGAACCCTTCGTTCGCGCGGATGCAATGCAGCTTCTTGAAACGATCGCAGCGGAGCCCACCCTGTGTTCCCTTGCCGTCTTGTGCAACGGTCTCTTCATCGACGACACGCTTGCATGCAGGCTGGCAAAGCTGCGGTTGTCCTACGTTCAAGTGAGCATCGACGGCAGCGAAGCTACCCACGACCAAATTCGGGGCGAGGGCGCGCATGCACGGGCTGTCTCCGGCATTCGGCATCTGACGCGCCACGGGGTTCCCGTCATGCTGTCGTTCACGGCCACGCGCGAGAACTACAGCGAATTTGCCGACGTGGCGCGATTGGGAGCAAGCCTTGGAGTCCGCCGTGTGTGGGCGGACCGGTGCATTCCACTGGGGCGTGGCGCATCCGGTGAATCGCCGGGGCCGGAGGAAACGCAGCAACTACTGCAATCCATGCATCGCGAGTCTACATCCATCCACGCGAAACGAGGCACGACTGAAATCGCCATGCACAGGGCCCTGCAGTTTCTGGAAGCGGGTGGCCTGCCTTACCGATGCACTGCCGGAAGCGGACTCGTCACCGTGCTTGCCAATGGAGACGTGTGCCCATGCCGAAGAATGCCCATCGTCGTGGGTAACGTCATTGAAACACCACTCAGCGATATTTATTGGGGCAACGATACATTTCAACGTCTTCGCGATAACGATGTGATCCCCGAGGGATGCGAGCGGTGTTTCTACTCGCGAACATGCCGCGGAGGGCTGCGCTGTTTGTCTTACGCAACCTACGGCACGCCGTTTGTCGGGGATCCGGGTTGTTGGCTTCGCGACGTGACTCCTGACCGTGTACCTGCGCAGGACAAGATGGCAGTGTCTGCCGGTAGAGAGTAGCGAACAACGGGGGAAACGAGCATGAATCAGATCGAGGGACTCCCAAAAGAAGTGTCGGAAGAATTGACGCGCTTTGTCGATGCGTCGAAGGCGGCCTTTCACGAGAATCTGCTTTCCATCATCCTGTATGGGTCTGCCGCGGAAGGCCGCCTGCGCGCAACGTCCGATGTGAACGTCATGTTAGTCTTGCGCGCATTCGACCGCGCGCAAGCAGACCAAATCCGCGAGCCGCTCCGCTTTTCGCGCGCCGCCGTCCGACTGTCTGCTATGTTCCTGCTTGAACATGAACTCGACGAAGCTTCCGGTGCGTTTAGCGTCAAGTTTGATGATATCCGCGCGCGGCACCGCGTCTTATACGGAGACGACCCTTTTATCCGCGTGGAAGTGTCGCGGGCCGCGGCGCTGGCCCGGCTTCGCCAAGTACTCCTGAATCTCCGGCTTCGTTTGCGCGAGCGATATGCCTCTCTGAGCTTGCGCGAAGAAGAACTCGCGCGGGCCATCGCAGAAATGAGCGGCCCGTTGCGCGCATGTGCGGCAACGCTGCGCCGGCTTCAAGGAAGGGCGGCGGAAAGTCCCAAAGCGGCCCTGGAAACGATTGTTAAGGAAACAGGCAATCCTGCATTCCAGTCTGCATTGGCGGCCATAACAGAAGCACGGTCGCAGGCATTGTTGGATCCCGGTGCAGCGGGAGATACCGCCTTTGCCCTTATCGAATTGGTCATGACGATGCAGTCCACCGTGGACTCGCTCCAGTGAAGGAGGCCAAGCAATGATCAATCCATTCGATTTGCCGGGCCCGCAATATCTAGTGTTCTATGGAGTCCTCGGCGTTGCGACAACGGCCATCTACCTACAGAGTCTGCGTTGGAGCGAATCCGGGGGTAAGCTCTACAAGGTGGAGGACCCGTACGCGATTGCATATTTGCGCGGGGGCGTCAACGAGGTGGTGCGCGTTCTGCTTGTGTCGTTGATTGAGCGGGGGCTTGTAAAGCAAGACTCACGCGATAAGGTCTCTATCAGCGATCTTAAAGCGCTCAAATCGGTTCGACGCCCGATTGAACAAGCGATCCTTCGCCTATGCCAGACACCGGTACGCGCCAACGTTCTGCTGCAAAGCGCCCCCTTGATCATAACGCCGTTTTGCGAGGAGTTTCGAGCGCCGCTTCAGACCGCTGGATATATGAAGTCGCCTGCGGTCCTGCGAAAGCGAATGTTTCCTTTCGTTGTCGCTATCTCCATCTTGTTGGCCTTCTCGCTTATCAAGATTTCCGTGGCGTTGTCGCGCGGACGCTACAACATCGAGTTCCTAATCATTCTGACGTGTGTGTTCTCAGGAACGGTCCTATACGGACTTATGCGAAGAAGAACATATCTCGGGAACCTGGAAATGCGCGCGCTGCAATCGAAATTCAATGGACTGAAGAATCGCGCCAGACGCTCGCGCCCATCTGGCGAGACGTTTGACACAACGATGGTGGCAGCCGTGTACGGCTTGGATGCCCTGCCGCACAAACACTATCCGTACATCCGCGATCTGTTTCATCAGTCATCTTCCGACTCCGGTTCTAGTTTTCTGGGCTCTTCGGGATGTAGCGGCGGGAGCGGTTGCAGCGGGGGAAGTGGTTGTAGCGGAGGCGGTGGTTGTGGAGGGGGCGGCTGTGGTGGATGCGGTGGCGGGTAATCCATGAGCGAGCAATTAACGAATCACTTCATCGTTTGTGGCATGGGCCACGTTGGATTTCGGATTGTACTTTTGTTGCGGCGATTGCAGTTGCCTGTCGCGGTGATTTACGACAAGGCCCCCGTTTCTTGGGTTCAGCAAGCGACGCGAGTGGGAGCCGTGTGCCTCGAAGGGGACGCGCGCAGCGAGGTGCTCTTGCGGCAGGCGTGCGTCGGGCAGGCAAAAGGCTTGATCGCCGTCACCGACCAAGACATGGTCAATCTCTCTGTCGCCCTGGATGGACTGCGGTTGAATGCATCGCTTGCGCTGACGGTACGCATGTTCGATCAGGAGTTGGGCCGTTATCTCAACGAGCAATTGCCGTCCGTGCGCGTGTTAAGCGCGACGGCGCTTGCGGCTCCGGTGTTCGTGGCGGCCGCGCTGGGCGACGAAGCTCTGTGCTGCTTCGATTTCGGTGAGCACAGCTATGTTGTGACCGGCGGTGTCTGTGAAGAAGAGGAATCCGCCCAAGCGGACAGCGAAGCAACGCATCTCTTCCACAACGTTGAAGGCCGCATCGCATACGCCGGGGCTCCTCGCGAAAACGCGAAACGTGAACAGACTCTATCGATACGGCAAGCGGCAAGCTCCAGACCCCGCCGGCATTGGTCTTCCGTGGAGATTACCGATCTCGCGGCCGTTGCGTTTGCTGCATTACGCCAAATACCTCCCGCCGTGCACGTTCTGATGTGCGGCCTGACTCTGGTCATACTCATTGGCATCGCAACAGTGCGCAGTTCCATGCACCTGTCCTATCTCGATTCGCTGTACTTCATCGTGACAACAATCACCACCACCGGCTATGGCGACGTCAGCTTCCTTCAGGCTCCGGTCTACGCAAAACTCGTCGGGTGCTTTCTGATGGTGAGCGGCGCCGCGATGCTCGCTCTGCTCTTCGGGATTATCACGGACGCGCTGCTCTCACGACGCTTCCAGGGACTGCTCGCCGGCAACCACGTTCGACGGCACGGTCACATTGTCTTGGCGGGAAACGGGAACATCGCCTCGCGCATCGTGCAGGAGATCCTCAACGAGAAGAAGGAGGTCGTCGCCGTATGTCCGGGAGGGCATGCCTCCGTCTCGTTGCGCGGCCTGCGCGTGCCGGTTATTGAAGGCGACGCGCGGCTGGAAGCGGTTCTTCGCCACGCTTCGATTGAACACGCCACGGCCATTATCGCCGTACACGACGATGACGTGGTCAACCTCGGAATCGCGTTACTCGCAAAGAAGCTCAATCCAAACCTGCGCACGGTCGTGCGCGTATTCGACGGCGAACTGGCGGAGAAGCTCGAACATCAACTTGCCATGGATCGAGTGATGAGCGTGTCCGCCGTATCGGCCCCCACCTTTGTGGCCGCCTGCCTGTTTGGCGGGGTGAAGCAAGCGGCTGCTTGGGAACATTGCCTGCTCGTATTGCGAGAACTTCAAGGTGAAGACTCTGGTTTGGAGTGCGATCTCTCCGTCACGCTGAAACAAGATCCCGGAAGCGGGACGTTGCGTGTCGTATCCGGCGAAAGCGTAGCGACTGAAGCCCCTCGCATGCACGTAACGCTTCACAAGCTTGGCGACATCGACTAGCTCACCGTGTGCACCGGCGTAACAAGACGCCGGCGCACACGGAACGTATGGCCGGCGTATCCGTAGCGCGCTATAATCCCGGCACACTACAACCCAGGCAGCAACCTAATGCGACCCGAACTGTTTTCGATACTCGGCGTGACTTTCTTCGCCTACCGCACGATGCTCGGGCTTTCCTTTGTGGTTTGCTCGCTGCTCATGGCGCGCGAGTCGCGGCGTCCGGGCCGCGTGGAGCTAAGTCCGTTGATCGGAGTGTGGGCGATGCTTGGCGCATTGCTTGGGGCGCGAATCTTCTACGTAATCCAATATGAGGGCCTGTCGCGGATTCTCCGGGCACTGTACGTGTGGGACGGCGGGCTGGTGTTTTACGGTGGCCTCATCGGTGGGCTCGCGGCGGTGTGGGCACACCTTCGAGTGAACCGCGCGCCCGTGTTGGCATCGTTCGACGTGATGAGCCCGTTTCTGGCGCTCGGCGAGGCGATTACACGGATCGGATGCTTCCTGAACGGGTGTTGTTTCGGAGAGCCGTCGTCGTTGCCGTGGGCGGTGGCGTTTCCGTCGCCGGGTTTCGCCGTTGAAGCGCAGCGAGAGGCGGGCTTGCTTGACGCGAACGCGGTAGCATCGCTGCCGGTTCATCCGACGCAACTCTATATGACGGTAGGGTTGGTCGCGGTGTTTGCGGTATTGTTGCGGCGCCTGCGGAAGGGCCCGTGGAACGGCTCGGTGTTCACGATGTATCTGCTTTTGTATGGTGTCGTGCGTTTTGTCGTCGAAATACTACGTGGCGATAGCGCGCGGTCCGTGTTCGGGATGACCGTGTCGCAGGCGATCAGTCTGGGCCTGGTAGTGGCTGCGGGGATAGTATTCGCAGCGCGGCGCACCAGGAAGGTGCGGCCATAGTCGAACACCCGCGAAGCTAACTCGCCATCAGCGCATTCACGAGATTTGCGGCGATTAACGATGCTGATCGCTGCAAACAAAGTGTGTTCGCGAGAAATCCTCATGGCATAATCTCAATGTCTTGCGGAATAGCGCGCATGGGCTACAATGCGGACAGGTGTTTTCAGGAGACCATTCCAATGAAGCGAGTAATCGTCATGATCCTCCTTACGGTGTTTCCCCGTATGCTGGCCGCGCAAGCGATCGATGTCAGCGAGCTTACGGGCGAGTCGTGGTACGGGTTGTACTTGAACGGACAGAAATCGGGCTATTCCATGAATGGTCTCGAGAAGCTGGAAAACGGCAACGTAGCCGTGACGGAGGACTCGCATTTCCGGTTGACGATGGGTGGCATCAAGCAGGACATGCGCGTGTACGCGAAGCGCTTGTACGCGCCGGACGGCAGCCTGATTCGGATCGATTCGGAAGTGGAAGACAGCCAGGGAGTGTCGAAGTTCGAGGCGGTGGTGCAGGGCGAAGAGATCGTGCTGACATCGCGGTTGAGCGGGCAGGCGATGGAGAAGCGATTGCCGAAGCCGAAAGAGTCGTTGCGCGACGCGCTGAAACAGGTGGATTTGGCGAAAGAGGGCGCAAAGATCGGAGACCGCATCTCGTACACGTTGTTCGAGCCGATGAAACCCGGGGAAATTCACGGGACAAGCGAGATCGTCGGCGAGGAGGAGCGGATATTTGACGGCGTGCCCACGAAAGTCTTTCGCGTGAAGAGCATTCTCGACCTGATGAACATGGAATCGGTTTCGTATGTAACGGAAAAGGGCGTGACGCTGGAGGACACGACTTCCGGCATGTTGACGATGCGTCTGGAGCCGAAGGAAATCGCGCAAGACGTCAAGTATAGCAACGACGTGATTGTGTCGAATGCGGCAATGGTGACGACACCGCTGGATGACCCGCGTGGACGCGATTCGTTGCATTTGCGGCTGACGGGGCCGCTGCAGCCCGCGCATCTGTTTAACGACGAACGGCAGAAGCTCATTCAGAAGGATGGCTCGTTCGAGTTCTTTGCGAAGAAGGTATCGCTGGACGGTTTTCAGGCCGCGCAACTCCCGATCACGGATGAATCGGTAAAGGAGTGGATGCAGCCGTCGCTGTTTGTACAGAGTGACGATCCGAAGATCGTGGCGAAGGCGAAGGAAATCGTTGGGGCGGAAAAGGACGCGGTGAAGATTTCGCAGAAGCTGTGCGCGTGGGTGTACAAGAACGTGAAGAGCACGTTTTCGGCGCGACTGACAAATGCGCGCGAGGTGTTGGACAGTCTGGAAGGCGACTGCACGGAGCACAGCATTCTCTACATTGCGTTGGCAAGGGCGGCGGGCCTTCCTGCGCGTGAAGTCGCGGGATTGCTGTACATGCCCGGTTCGCAACCCGGGTTCTATTTCCATCAGTGGGCGAAGGTGTGGGTTGGCAAGTGGATCGACGTCGATCCGACATGGGACCAACCGTTGGCCGACGTAACCCACATCAAGCTGGCCGAAGGCGATCTGTTTCAGCAGGCGCAATTGATACCGGTCATCGGTCAAATCAAGGTCGAAGTTCTGGAAGAGACCGCAAGCGCGAAACCTTAACCCGCGATTTGCGCTGGCGCAAATTGCTCACGTGCACGACGTTGAGGTTATGCCATGAGGATTTCTCGCAAACGCCGTTTGTTTATGGAGAATTGCCTCATCCTTGGCGTCAAGTTTGGTAAGCGTGCGAGTCGCGAAATGGATTCATGTGCGTTCGTGAGATATCCGGGCTGAGAGGCGCTACATGACGGCAACTCAACCAGCCCCTGAGACGCCGCGCGCGCGGAAATGGTTGCGGCGCGCCGCGAAAGGCGCGTGCATACTGTTTCCGGTGGCGGTCTTGCTGGCGACGGGGTGGCCGCAGACGCGGCTCGTGGAATCGATTGCCGGACGCGCGCTTGGCGCGGCTGTCGACGTAGAAGGACTCTCCCTCCTTCCCGCCGTGCACATCCGGTCGTTGTCGGTGGCCGCGGAATCGTATGCGCCCGTGTTACAGGCGGAAGACATACGGCTTGAGTATGCGGCATCGCTTTCACAGCCACTCACCGCGCTTGCCATCTACCGTGTTTCTCTTCATCTCGACGGCTCCAATCCAGCGGCGGCGAACTATGCGTTCTTGACGCGGGGGGCGGGAGAGCCGAGCACAGAAACCGATGTGGACACGAAGTTTCTCCCGGGGAGTGTGAACATAGAGCACATTGATGTCGAGGTGAATGCCCCGCAAGCGTCGATGCGGCTGGAAGGCTTGCAGCTAGATGCGCACACAAAGGGATCTATCACACCGTCGATTCGGCTGAAGGGGGATCGCGTAGCGGGTTACGTCGAGAGTGCGGAAAAGGAACGGCAATCGTTCAGCAACGGGTTCGTGGATGTAGCACTGGACAACGGGCTGCCGTTGAGCCTGAAGGTGCAGGTCCGCATACCGGACGTGGCAGACGTTAAGGGCTACGCCACCGGCGGTAACATGATCGTCTCCAATCACGTTGAGGTTAATCTTGACGAGTGCCGCATCAATGGAGCTCGGGTAGGCGGGTTGCTCGCGCTGTTGTCACCGGTGCCGTTGACATTCGAGCAGGCGGACCTCTCTGGTACCAAGGCAAACGCTAGTTTTGGAAGCGCACAGTTCGCGCTGCTGGATTCAACCGTTCAGGCGAAGGCGATAGGCGTTCGACTCGGCGAACCGGGAACGGAGTGGTATGAAGGCGACGTGGCGCTTTCAGGGACTTACGCGAAGGAACAGTTGGACGGAGAAGTAAAGCTAAACCGAGGTCAGCGGCTGAAGGTCATGGCGGAAGGGAACATCGGCGAGGGCAAAGCGGCGGCGACGATGATTGGATGGAGCCGCGACGATTTTCGGGCGGCTATGCCTGTAACCATGCGGCCCTTGCTTGAGCAGGTGCCGGGCCTTCAGCAGGTAGAAGGTACACTGGAAGCATCGTGGGAGCTTCCGCGCTACACGGCGGAATTGTCGATCGATCCGGCGTTTGCGCCATCGGCGGGAGAGAAGAACCAGCTCGCGGTTACGGCATCCGGGTCGGGATTCGTGGATGCTGCGGCCGGCCCGTTGTGGGATGGGTCTGCGAAACTGCGCTTGGGGAAGGCGCAGTGTGAAGTAAAGGGGCGGGTGGAGACGGTCCCCGGCGAATCGCAGCCGGGGGCGGCTGCGCCACAAGGAGATGAGTCAGAATTTGCCGCGAAAGGTGAAGTGAAGCTGGATAGCGTGAATCCGAGTCGCATTCTGGCGGCAATGGGTTGGCCCAGTCTGCCCGGGGTGAATACGGAGTCATTGAAGGGGACGCTAACCGTCGATTTGCGTGGCGAACAGGCTACGCTCGGTGTGGATGTTTCCGCTGCGCCGATGGAAGTTGGCTCGTTGTTGATACCGGGAGACAAACCGCTTGAGGTAAAGGGAACGCTGGCAGCGAACACGAAAACCGGCACAATCGGCGAAGGCACGATAAACGTTCGATTGACGGACAACGGCACGCTCACGCTGAGCGAACTCTCGGTCACGTCGCAGCCGACGGTGGTCAAGGCCCACGCTGTCGGGAAATTCGATTTCGACTACCTCGCGCCGGACCTGGGTATCGCGGGGCTTGCGGGAGCACTGGAGATCGACGCGCCGTTGCGGTATGCGGGAGATATCGTGAGCGCCGCAGTCACCCTCAAGGGCGACGGCTTGGCCTATGGGGCGATTGCCTCTCCCTACGGAACCCCAATTACGGTGAACGGCAATGTGCGCTACGACGTCAAGCGCGGCAGCGGGACGATGGACGCGTTGCGCGCGACGTGGGGCGAAGGCACCACGCTCACGAGCGAATCGGTGGCCTTGAACTCGTTGTCGCCGGTGGCAGCAGAAAGCGCAATAGCAGTCGCGACAGACTTGCGTCCGCTGGTGGACCTGAGTCTGCTGGATTCGTGCGACGGCAACGGCAATGCGTCGGGACACGTGGCGTATGGCGCGGATGGTGCGCGCGCAGGATTGGATTGGGACATGTCTGCGCGGTCGCTGGTGCTGGCGAAGGCGCTGGCGGCGCTCGGGGGTGTCAGCGCGAAAGGGTCGGTTCGGTATGACGGCAAGCTGAACGGAGACGGCAAGTTTCTGGTCGCGAATGCCGCGGCGGGCGGCGGCCTGCTAACCGATATCGACGGTGCGTTTGTGCTGGAGGATGGTGTGGTTACGGCGGAGGGGGTAAAGGCACGGCTCTATGAGGGCGCAGCTACGATAACAGCGCGTGTTGACCTGTTCGGCCCGGAAGGGCGGGGCAAGGTCAACGCGGAGGTGACCGACCTCAATCTCGACACGTTCACGAAGGAATACAAGCCCCCCGTGGTACTGTTGACCGGGCTGGCAAAGGGCCAGGCAGAACTGGAATGGTCCAAGGCCGGGGTGACGGATATGCGCGTCGAACTGACGTCGGACAAGGATTTCTCGTTGAACCGGGAGTCCGTCGAACAGTTGCTGCTGTCGGCGTTGACGAGCGAGGTACCGGGGCTGAAGCTCCTGAACCGGCGAATTCGCAAGAAGACTATCGGCGACGAGCCGATGCGGAAGTTCGATTCAGCGGCGGTTTCGCTGCGTTTGGAGGGGCAGCCAGGCGAGAATCAACGGTTGATGGGGCCAGTGGCGTTGAAAAGCGAAATGCTGGATTTCAGCATTGACCTGGGCGTCGACCTGGGAGCGATTGCCGAGGGTCTCCAACTGAGCCAGGAGGCGCAACTGGAAGACATCGAAAAGATCTCGACAGACCCGCTACAATGGAACCAGTGAGCTGATGCAAGGATTGTGATGCGAATAAAACCTGGGTTCGGGTCGTCTCATACACGGCTGAGGAGGAAGGCCCAATGAAACGAGCAATGTACGCGCTTTTAACCGCAACGTCTTTGATAGCACTGGGATGCGTGATTACGACGAAACACAAGATCGACGCGCATATCGTGCTCGATATCCGGCACATTCAACAGCAGGCCGACGGCGTGCTCGATTACATCGACGGCAAGTCCGACAAGTTGCCTGCGCCCGAATCCAAGAGCAGCGTGGAACGTCCGGGATGGATGGAGCGTCTGCGCTACGCGATGCTTCCGATCGTTCCGGCGTACGCGGCGGAACTGAACGAGTCCACTCCGCGCATCAAGGAACTGGCCGACAAGATGCGCGAGCGTCAGCCGCAGTTGAACGATTTGAAGAAATCGGGCGCGGCCGGCGAGGACAATCGCGGTTACGTTGCCTTGCGCGAGAGCGCGGCGCTATCGGATGCAGACAAAAAGAACGAGGCCCAGAAGCTGATTGCCGCTGAAAACGAAGATCGCAAGGCGCTGTATAGAGAAGTTGCGCGCGCGAACAGCGATGCGGGCGCCACGCTGACGGTCGTGGAGCGCGTGTACGCGCAGCGGCGGCTCATGCGGGCAGGTGCGGGCGAGATCGTGCAGTTGCCGCCCGAGGGCAGCGACTTCGACACGTTCAAAGCGAGCGCCGCGGGCAAGAAGCTCGGCGATGCCTGCAAACCGGGCGAATGGGTCACGCTGAAGTAGTCGCACGCTCGAAGCACGGTTCTGAATAGTAGATTTGATCCGGCACAACAGTACGTAATGGCGTCTGTTGTGCCGGTCTTTCTTTGAGGGGCCTGTTACTTGTTCTGCATCCCGACAACTAGCCAACGTCCGCTCTCTTTGGACAACTCCAGTCCGATTGTGTTCGAACCCCGACGCGCACTCAGCGAAATCGGCATGACGAGTGCCTTGTCCCCTTGGATGTCAATGGTGGCGTATTCGACGATAACCTTGCCATCGTCAGCGTTGAGTTCCTTCATCGCTTCGGCCATGTAATCCTTCATCGCCGCTTTATCGCGATCCTCGAATCGGAAATTATCCGAGTACAGCCTCAACAGGCCTTCGGAGTCGTTTGCCAGAAAGGCGGCCTTCCATTCCTGCATGACCTGACCGATGGCGGTGCGTTCGCGGTGTTGCGCCAGCGAAGCGCAGCCTGCCGCCAAGGAAAGCACTAGGAGGGTGAGCGGGGCATATCGATGAAACGGCTGCTTTACCACGTCGTTGTTCCTCTTTGAAGGGTCTCGTTCAAGGTTCGTATCCGTCTGAAACCGCCAACCTGCAACCACAAATCTGCGGCTATGCCCGCGAGATTTCAAGTTGCGCTTGGTTCGCTCAATCTCTACGATACTTGTCTGCGCGGTCTGGGGAGGTCGTAACGCATACCCGAGGGAGGACCGTGCAGCCATGCGTGAGTTGATCGTGTTGAGCGTCGTTCTTGCAGCCGTTTCCGCCGCCGCGGAAGACGAAAACTGGCGGT